>JBJMWH010000474.1:0-7818 GCA_045810245.1 Burkholderiales bacterium
CCGACGACGTTCTGGGGCTACCACCCGAATGTCGCACTGGGCGGCGGCGTGCAGCCGCAGAAACATCTCGGCGGCATTATCGTTGCGCAGAAGGGTGTGCCGATCCAGCTCACATTCACCAACAGTCTGCCGCCCACGCACATTATCCCGGTCGACACGACCATCGATGGGGCCAACCTCGGCGACAACCGCGCCGCGGTTCACCTGCACGGCGGCCTGGTACCGTGGATCAGCGACGGCGGGCCGCATTCCTGGTTTGCGCCGAACGGCGACAAGGGCCTGAGCTACGTCAACGTGCTCAATCCCGGCGCCGCGATCAATCAGGCCGAGTACTACTACCCGATGAACCAGAGCGCGCGCATGCTCTGGTATCACGACCACGCATGGGGCACCACGCGACTCAACGCATATGGCGGCGTTGCAAGCGCGCTGTTGCTGCGCGACGCGTTCGAGAACAACCTCAAGAACCTCGGGCTGCCCGAGTACATCGAAGCCGGCGGCCACGAGCTGCCGATCGTCGTGCAGGACAAGGTGTTCGTAGGCACCGACATTGGCACGGTCGATCCCACGTGGACCGGGCTCTCGGCGCCCGGCAGCCTGTGGTACGGACATCAGTACGACACCGCCATCTTCGGCAAGCTCGGTCCGGCGCCTGCCGGCCCGCCGCCGGCGATCTCGGTGGTTCCGGAATTCTTCGGCGACACGATGCTCGCGAACGGAACGGTGTACCCGCAGGTCACCGTCGAAGCTCGCCGCTATCGGCTGCGCATCCTCAACGCGTGCAACGCGCGCTTCCTCAACCTGCAGATGTACGTAGATGACGGCAGCCCGAACGGCATCACGCTGAGCAGCGCGGGCGCTCCACTGAACGCGGCGGCGCGCAACGCGGCCGCGCCGAACAAGCCGGGCAAGCCCACCTCCAATTTTTTGGTCCTCGGCACCGAGGGCGGTTTCCTGCCGACACCGGCGCTCGTGCCGTGCAACATTCCCTTCAACGGCACGACCGCCGGCGGCTCGCTGCTGATGGCTCCCGC
Organism: Burkholderiales bacterium; assembly: GCA_045810245.1. Classification (GTDB taxonomy): domain Bacteria; phylum Pseudomonadota; class Gammaproteobacteria; order Burkholderiales; family SG8-39; genus SCGC-AG-212-J23. The sequence goes on from JBJMWH010000474.1 coordinate 1,035, forward strand.
CGAGCGCGTGGACGTGCTGTTCGACTTCTCGGCGCACGTCGGCCAGAACATCATCCTCTACACCGATACGCCCGCGCCGTTCCCCGGCGGAGCCCCGATCAACGACTACTTCCCGGGCTTCAACGTCAACAAGAACCCGGTGAACGGTCTGACAGCCCCCGGCTTCGGCCCGAACACGCGCGTGATCATGCGCTTCAACGTCGTCCCGGCGAGCGGTGCCGACATGGCGCTCGGTATCAACACCGCCACCGACCTGCGCGCGGGCAACGATCCGCTGCCGGTGGCGCTCGGCACGACCGCGCTTCCTGGCGGAATTCCCGTGCGGCAGCTCACGCTGAACGAGACCTTCGATCTCAACGGAAGGCTCGCCCAACTGCTCGGAACGAACGTACCGCAGCCTGGCGGCGGCTATGGGCAGACCTACATGAACGCTTCGACGGAAAACGTGCTGCCGGGCGCGATGGAGATCTGGCAGATCGCGAACCTCACGGCGGACACGCACCCGATCCATTTCCACCTGGTCAACGTGCAGGTGATCTCGCGGCAGGCCTTCAACGGCTACCGGAACGGGGTGCCCAACCTGAGCGGAGCGCCGTTGGCGCCACCCGCATCCGAACGCGGCTGGAAGGAGACGGTGCGCATGAACCCGGGCGAAGTGACGACGGTGATCATGCAGTTCAACCTGCCGAGCGTGCCGTTCGCGGTGCCGCCGAGCCCGAGGACCGGAGGCCACGAGTACGTGTGGCACTGCCATATCCTCGAGCACGAGGAGCACGACATGATGCGTCCCCTGATCGTCGGGTAGGAGGGACGCTTAGGCGAGTTTTTCGAGCTTCTGCAGCGAGCGCATGCGCCAGGCGATTTTCTGCTCGGGGAAAAGGCGCGGGAATTCGGTGTAGCTCACTTCGCCGACGTAGATGTCGCCGCGGGAGTCCATGGCGAGGCCGTGCGGGGCGACGAACTTTCCCGGCTCCAGGCCGGGACCGTTCTCCCCGCCGAGGCGCGCGATGAGCTTGCCCCTTGCGTCGACGAACGAAAGGCGCGGCCCGATGTTCGGGTGCTGGCGGTTGACCGGCATCGACGGGCCGAGCTCGCCGATCACGAACTGCGGCTTCTTTCCGCGGCAGCAGTAGAGCGCGCATGGACGGTGCATGTTTGCCCACTGCGTCTCGTACTTGCCATTGCCGTCGAACACCTGCACGCGGTGGTTCTCGCGGTCGGCGACGTACACCCAGCCCTCGGCGTCGGTGACGATGTTGTGCACGATATTGAATTGGCCCGCGTCCGTCCCTGGCTCGCCCCATGACTTGAGAAGCTTGCCGCCCGGCGAGAACTTGTGCACCCGAGCGTTGCCATAGCCATCGCTCACATAGATGTCGCCGCGCGGCGATAGCGCCGTGTGGGTGCAACGGTGGAACGGCGTGCCGCTCATGTACGGCGAGGGTTTGCCCGGCACGCCGAGCTCGAGAAGCACTTTCCCTTCGGTCGTACACTTGCGCACGACGTGGCCGCCGTCATCGGTGCAATAGAGGATGTCGTTTTCGTCGATGTGCAGTCCATGCGCGCGCGGGAACGTACCCTCGCCCCATGACCTGATGAAGTTGCCTTCACGGTCGAAGACCATCATCGGGTGCTCGCCCCGATTGAAGCAGTAGACGCGGTCCTTGCTGTCGACCGCCACTGCGGCGACGTCCTTGAATTCCCAAGCGTCGGGGAGCTTCGCCCAGTTCTCGACCACGCGGTAGCGGTGCTTGCCGGCGCCGAGAATGGCCGGCTTGTTCTTCGTTCCGACGCGGGTGTCCATGGGCCCTTTGTATCACAACCCTCAGGACAGCTAGCCGCGATACGGCGCGAGCGCATTCTCGGAGAAGCGCATCCCCGTACCCGGCGCTTCGGACGGCCGCACCCGGCCGTTCGTCACGACCTGCGGCGCTTCCAGGTAGCGGTCGAGCGCGAAGGCGTGCTTCTCGAGGTACACCGGCTCCTTCGCCGCGCAGAGGAGGTGCGCAGCCAGCTCGTCGCAATAGTGGCTGCTCGCCTTGAGCCCGGCCGCGTTCGCCGACTCGAGCGCGCGCAACGAGGCGCTGATGCCGCCGTTGGTCACCGGGTCGATCTGCACGACCTCGACGGCGCGCTCCTCGATGTAGCGGCGGAACTCGTGCGGCGAGTGCAGGCTCTCTCCGACGGCAATCGGCACCGCGAGCTCCCGCGCGAGCCGTGCATGGCCCGCGACGTCCTCGGGAATGGTCGGCTCCTCGTACCAGTAGAGACCGAAGGGCTCCAGCCGGCGGCCGCGCTCGAGCGCCTCGCCAGCGGTCCAGGCCATATTCGCGTCGACCATGAGATCGATGCGCTCGCCGATGAGCTTGCGCACCGCGGCTACCCGAGCTTCGTCCTCGCGCGCTTCGGGCTTGCCGACCTTCACTTTCACGCCTGGAAGGCCGCGTGCCAGAAAGCTTTCGGTTTGCTTCAATAGAGCATCCAGGGACTTCGGCAAGTCCACGCCCGAGCCGTACGCCGGAATCTCGCGCGCGGCCGCTCCGAGGAGCGCATAGAGCGGCTTCTTCTCGCGCAGCCCGCGCAAGTCCCAGAGTGCGATATCAAGGGCGGCGATGGCGAAGGACGCCAGGCCGCCGCGTCCGACGTAGAGCAGCCGCTGCCACATCAGCTCCCATAGGGCCGCAATATCGGTCGCATCGTGCCCCAGTAGCAGGGGCGCGAGGTCGTGCTCGATGAGCGCCTGCACCGCGCGCCCGCCGCGGCCGATGGTGTAGGCGTAGCCGTGCCCCTCCAGCCCGCCGGCGCGCAGCTTGACGGTCACGATTTCCTCGGAATCGATGGCGCCGTGGCCGGCGTCGCCCATCGCTTCGAGCGGCAGGCGGTAGTACGCCGACGCAATGGCATCGATGCGCGTCATCGCCAGTGCTCGAAGAGCGGCCCGCCGGGCCCGTGCACCGGGTCGCCGGGCGGCAGGCCGACCTGAAGAGCGCTTTGCGCGTTCTTTGCCTGGCGCGCGAAGGGCGGCATGCAGGTATCGGGCCGCGCGCCTTCCGGATAGGCGCCGACGACGCCGAGCGCTCCTCGCGACGACATTTTCTTGTGTCCGGTGCCAGCGGGCAAAACGATGACGTCGCCCGGCCCGGCCGCCACCTCGACGCCACCGTCCCCGCCGAACTGCACGATCACCTCTCCCACGCCGCCGGCCAGCCGTTCCGGTGAAAAGCGCTTCGAAGGTCTTCAGGCTTCGGATCGGCCAAGGCCTGCGGATAGACGAGCAGCGGCCAGCGCGGATGATTCGGGATGGCCCCGCTGGGCGCGAGCAGGTGCACGACGACGCGGGCTCTCATTGTTCGAGGCTAATGCCCGATGGCGAAGTCGTTGCGCCCGCTGCGGTCGACGCCCTTCACCAGCCACAGCGGGCGCCGCGCGAAGTTGACCGGCACGCCGCTCTTGCCGTCGACGGGACGCAGGTCGCGCTCGAAGACGGACGTCGAGGGCATGTAGCGGAGCGCGGCGCCGGTGCGCCGTTGGCCGGAGGTGTTGGCCCGGGCGCCATGGATCATGTAGACGTCGTGCAGCGACATCTGGCCGGGCTCGAGCTCGATGTCGAGCGCCTGGTCCTCGTCAAATGCCCCGGCCGCCATGCGCTGGTTGAGCGTGAGGTCGGTGCGCTCCTCGTGCAAATGTTCGTGCAGCGTGCGTGCCGCGTGCGAGCGCGGGATGACGCGCAGGCAGCCGTTCTCCTTCGTGGAGGGCTCGAGCGCTACCCATGCGGTGCAGGTGGCGAGCGGGCGAATGGGCCAGTAATGCCCGTCCTGATGCCACGGCGTCTCATAACCTTCCACCGCGGGCTTGCAGAACACGTGGCAGCCCCAGAGGATGACGTCGTCGCCGAGCACCTCGGAGACGAGCTCGACGACCTCGGGATCGCGCGCAAGGTCGAGGAACGCGCGGCTGCCGCGGACGCCCTCGCCGTTGTCGCCATCGATGTGAGCCGAGACGAGCTTTTCGGGCCGCACGTTGCGGTTGTCGCGCAGCAGGCGCTCGAGCGCCTCCACCATGCGCGCCACGCCGGCCAGCGGAAGGCGATAGCGCGGCACCACCCAGCCTTCGCGGCGGTAGTGCTCGACCTCGTCGGGGTGCAGGTGGGCCACGGCTACAATCATCGCATGGCCGCCGACGATCAACTCGCGATGCTGGTCCAGGCCGACCGCGTGCATCGCTCGGTCTACACGGATCCGGCGATTTTCGAGCTCGAGATGGAGCGCGTCTTCGGCCGGGCCTGGCTCGTGCTCGGGCACGAAAGCCAGGTGAGGCACCCTGGCGACTATTTCACCACCAGGATGGGTCGCGAACCCGTGGTGGTCGCAAGAAAAGACAGCGGAGAGATCACCGTCCTGGTCAACCGCTGCGCACATCGGGGGGCGATGGTGTGCGCCGAAGGCCGGGGAAACGCCGAGCGCTTCGTCTGCCCTTACCACGGCTGGAGCTACGACCGCTCAGGCGTGCTTCAGGCCGTGCCTTTCGCCGGCGGGTACGAGAAAGACCAGCTGCCCAAGGGACTGAAAGCCGTCCCGCGGGTTTCGATCTATCGCGGCTTCGTGTTCGGCTCGCTTTCATCCCATGGAGATGACCTGGAAACGTTTCTCGGCCCTGCGCGCGCGTCCTTCGACGACTTCGTCGACCGCGCACCCGGCGGGGAGCTCGAGGTCGCCGGCGGCGTGTTCAAGCACGCCTACGACGGCAACTGGAAGCTGACGCTCGAGAACCACCTGGACGGCGCGCACCCGGCATGGGTGCATGCCTCCTCGGTCGCCGTGGCGCGCAGCGCCCCGGAGCCGGGCAAGCCGGGCGAAGAGCATTACTACGACATAGCGGTGCGTCAGATGCGCCAGAACGGCGCACCCGATTCGGTGTGGGATGCGATCGGCATGTGGACCACGCCGCACGGCCACGGCTACATGGGCGACTACCACGACGACACGCGCCTCGTAGCCGGGCTGGGAAGTCCGGCATTCGAGGAATACCGCCGCCGCGTCGTGGGGCGCGTGGGTGAGAAAGAAGCGGACCGCATCCTGCAAGTCACGCTCTGGAACACGATCATCTATCCGAACTGCTCGTTCATGAGCCAGTTCCGCCAGCTCCGCATCATTCATCCCGTGGCGGTGAACCGCTCGGTTGTCCATACCTACTCCTTCAGGATGAAGGACGCGCCCGCCCGAATGTTCCACGACACCGTGGCGTTCGCCAACGTGGTGAACGGCACCGGGTCCTGGGTCCTCACCGACGACCTCGAGGTGTACGAGCGCATCCAGCGCGGCCTTTCGGCGGGCGCGCTCGACTGGGTCTACCTCGGCCGCGGCCAGGGCCGCGACACCGACGAGCCCGACGGGGCCCGCCGCGGCGCAACCGGGACGAGCGAGGTCTTTATCCGCGCCCAGTTCAGCGCCTGGCTGCGGTACATGTCCCAATGAACGTCGAACAATTTCTCTACCACGAGGCCCGGTTACTGGACACGCAGCAGCTCGAGGCCTGGCTCGAGCTCTTCACCGACGACGCGACGTACTGGGTTCCCCTGGAAAGAAATCAGACAGACCCGCTCGAGACCAGCTCGATCATCCACGACGACCGCACGCTGCTCGAGCTGCGGGTGAAGCAGGCGCGCCACCCGCGCGCGCACGCCCGGCAACCGCTCGCCCGCACCGTCCACCAGGTCGGCAATGTGATGATCGCCGAAGAAGAGACCGGCGACGTCACGGTCAACTCGACCCTTCAGCTCATCGAGTTCCGCAACGAAAAACAGCGCCTCTACGGCGCGCTGGTCGAGCACCGGCTGCGCCGCGCCGGGGAAACCTTCAGGATTGCCCGCAAGCGCGTGGATCTCGTGAATTCCGAAGGCGAGCTCGACGGCATCGCCGTTCTATTCTAGCCACCGCAACAACCGCAAATCAGGGACAGACCACGTTTTCTCGAGCCCATGCCACGCCAGACGATGAATAAACGTGGTCTGTCCCTGTTTTCGGGATTGCTTTGAAGAAGGTCTACCGCGACTACGACCAGAAGGCGCTCGACGAGCAGTACGAGCAGCGCACTTGGGTTCCGCACGCCGACGACATCATCAGGCGCTTCGGCGTGGCGAGCGATGCCGTTCGCACGAGGATCGGCGAGCCCCGCACCGAGCGCTACGGCCCCTCTCCGATCGAAACGCTCGACATCTACGGCCAGGGCGAAAAGGCGCTCGTCTTCGTCCACGGCGGCGCCTGGAAGCGCCAATCGAAGCGGGAGAACGCGTTTGCCGCCGAAACCATCGTGCAGGCCGGCGCCGCCTACGTGGCGCTCGACTTCGCGCTGCTGCCGAGCGTCACGCTGCCGGAGATGGTCGCGCAGGTGTGCCGCGGCATCGACTGGGTGCGGCGGCAGCTCTCGAGCGAGGTCGTGCTGTGCGGCCACTCTTCCGGAAGCCACCTCGCCGCCTGTGCACTGACGAGAACGAATGGCGTAAAGGAGGCGCTGCTCGTTTCGGGCATCTACGACCTCCTCCCCGTGCGTCTTAGCGCCCGCAACGAATACGTGCGGCTGGACGAGAAGCTCGAGCACCAATACAGCCCGATCCGCCACACCGATCGGATCGGCTCTGCGGTGACCCTCGCGTGGGCCGAGCACGAGGCGGCCGAGTTCGCCCGCCAGTCCTGCGAGTTTTATTCAGCATTGAAGGTTGCGGGGAAACCGACGCAAGCAATGGTTGGGAAGGGCCTCAACCACTTCGAGATCATCGAAACGCTGG
>JBJMWH010000475.1:0-2688 GCA_045810245.1 Burkholderiales bacterium
TCATCAGCCGTGACAAAGCGGCCGGCGCGGACATCCCAGATCTGCCCCGCGAGCGCGGGCGGCGGCGTATGCGCACAAGCTGCGAGAAGGAGAGCCAGTGCGCTCAACCACTTAGCAGATTGACGCATATCAATATGGGCCGATAGCGGAATGCCACGATGCAGGCATGGACACCATCAACCGTAGCAGCAAAGCCGTCCAGGTCCGTGACACCATCGTGGTGATCGCGATTCTCGCCGCCGCGCACCTCGCGTGGCGGACGCTGATCGGCCAGGACAACGGCGTGCTGCACCTCATCCAGCGCCTTTTCTAGCTTAGAATCGCGGCTTTGCCGCGGCCCCAGGCTGCGACGCCTCTCGCAGCCTGAAATGTTCGATTACGTCCAGAAGCATCGCAGATTCCTGCAGATTTTCCTCGGCCTGATCGCGCTCACCTTCGCGACCTGGGGCATCGAGTCCTATACCCGCATGCGGGGCGGCGGCGACACGGTGGCCACGGTCAACGGCCTGGAGATCTCGGCGCGCGAGCTCGACGACGAGCTGCGCCGGCGCAACGACCAGCTGCGCCAGGCGCTCGGGGCAAACTACGACCCCTCGCAGTTCGACACGCCCGAGATGCGCCGCGGCCTGCTGGAATCGCTCGTGTCGCAGCGCCTGGTCGCCTCCGCCGCGTCCAGCGCGCACCTCACCGTGACGGACGAAGCGCTGGTCGACGCGATCCACTCGATCGGCGCGTTCAAGGGGCCCGACGGCAATTTTTCGAAGAGCGCCTACGAGAGCGTCCTGCGCCAGCAGAACCCGCCGATGTCACCGGCGCAGTTCGAGAGCCGGCTGCGCTACGACCTCTCGCTCGCCCAGCTCACGCGCGCGGTCGGCGAGTCGGCGATCCCCTCGCGCGCCGTGGCCGAGCGCCTGGGCGCGCTCGAGGCGCAGGGGCGCGAGATCGCGGAATTCCGCATCCCCGCCGAGCAATTCCTCGCGCAGGAGAAGGTCGACGACGCCAAGATCAAGGCGTTCTACGATGCGAACCCGGCGCAGTTCCAGACCCCCGAGCGCATCCGCGCCGAGTACGTGGTGCTCTCGGCGCAGGCGATCGCCGACCAGGAGCAGGTGAAGCCCGAGGAAGTGCGCGCCCAGTGGGACAGCGCCTACGGGCCGAAGCTGCGCGAGAAGGAGGCGGCGCGCAAGAAAGCCGAGGAGATCGACGCCGCGGTGCGCAAGAATCCGGCGAGCTTCGCCGAGGTGGCGAAGAAGGAGTCGCAGGACCCGGGCAGCAAGGACGCCGGCGGCGACCTCGGCTTCGCGCCGCGCGGCAGTTTCGTCAAGCCCTACGAGGACGCGCTCTACCGGCTGAAGGAGGGCCAGATCTCCGACGTGGTGGAAAGCGAGTTCGGCTTTCACATCATCCAGCTCACCGGCGTGCGCAAGCAGGACGGCAAGGAGGAGCGCCGCTCCAGCCACATCCTGGTGCCGGCGCCGGCCGACGCGAAGCCCTTCGAGGCGATGCGCGAGCAGGTCGAGGCCGAGCTCAAGAAGAGCCGCGCCCAGCGCAGCTTCAGCGAGGCGGCCGATGCATTCCAGAACGTGGTGTACGAGCAGCCGGAGAGCCTGAAGCCGGCGGCCGAGCGCTTCAAGCTCAAGATCCAGACGAGCGGCTGGCTCACCCGCGCGGGCGGCGAGCAGCGCGGGCCGCTCGACAACCGCAAGCTGCTCGCGGCGCTGTTCTCCTCCGATGCGCTGAACAACAAGCGCAATACCGATGCGATCGAGGTCGCGACGGGTACGCTGGTCGCGGCGCGCGTGCTCGAGCACCAGCCCGCGGCGCAGCGCAAGCTCGATGAAGTGAAGGGCGAGATCGCGGCGCTGCTGCAGCGGCAGGAAGCGGCGGAGCTCGCGCGCAGGGACGGCGAGGCAAAGCTCGAGCAGCTGCGAAAGGGCGCGACGGCGGCGGGCGTCAAGTGGGGCGCGCCGATGACCGTGTCGCGGCGCGATCCGCAGAAGCTTCCGGGTGAGGTGCTGCGGCCGGTGATGGCGGCCGACACCTCGAAGCTGCCTGCTTACATCGGCCTGCCCGTGGGCGACGCAGGCTACATGCTGGTGCGCGTTTCCAAGGTGGTCGAAGGCGATCCGAAGCAAAGCGGGGATCCGCTGCCGCGCGCCGCCGGGCTAGCGGGCGCGGCGCAGTTCGAGGCCTACCTCGCCAGCCTGCGCAAGCAGGCGGACATCTCGGTCAACCCGTCGAATCTGGAGAAGAAGTAGCGAGCGCCATTCCGCCGACGACCTGGCTGAAGCCCGAGTCGACGTAGAGGATCTCGCCGGTGACGGCCGAAGCGAGGTCGGAAAGCAGGAACGCAGCCACGTTGCCGACCTCTTCCGTGGTGACGTTGCGCCGCAGCGGCGCGTGCTCCTCGACGAACTTCAGGATCTTGCCAAAGCCCGCGATGCCGGCGGCGGCGAGCGTCTTGATCGGACCGGCCGAGATGCCGTTGACGCGGATGCCGCGCGGGCCGAGGTTGGCCGCGAGATAGCGCACCGCGGCCTCGAGGCTCGCCTTGGCGAGCCCCATGGTGTTGTAGTGCGGCACCACGCGCACGGCGCCGAGGTAGGTCAACGTCACCAGCGCAGCATTCCGGCCTTCCATCATGGGCAGCGCGGCTTTGGCCAGCGCCGGAAAGCTGTAGGCCGAGAT
>JBJMWH010000476.1:0-4112 GCA_045810245.1 Burkholderiales bacterium
GAGGGCGTCCTCGGGCGGGGTGAGGAGGTAGGCGTAGGCCTGGTGGTGCGAGCGCCCGACACGGCCGCGCAGCTGGTGGAGCTGCGCCAGGCCGAAGCGGTCGGCGCGGTTGATGACGATGGTGTTGGTGCTCGGGTTGTCGATCCCGGTCTCGATGATGGTCGAGCACAGGAGCACGCTCGAGCGCTGCGCGGTGAAGTCGCGCATGACTCGCTCGAGCTCGCGCTCGCGCATCTGGCCGTGCGCCACGGCGATGCGCGCCTCTGGCAGCAGGCGCTCGAGGCGCTCGCGCATGCGCTCGATCGAGTCGACCTCGTTGTGCAGGAAGTAGCTCTGGCCGCCGCGCTTGAGCTCCCGCATCACCGCCTCGCGGATCAGGCCCTCGGACCAGGGCGCGACGAAGGTCTTGATGGCGAGGCGCTTCTGCGGCGCGGTGGCGATGACCGAGAAGTCGCGAATCCCTTCCAACGACAGTGCGAGCGTTCGCGGGATCGGGGTCGCGGTGAGCGTGAGGACGTCGACCTCGGCGCGCAGACGCTTCATCGCCTCCTTCTGGCGCACGCCGAAGCGGTGCTCCTCGTCGATGATCACGAGCCCGAGGCGCTTGAGCTTCACGTCCTTCGAGAGGAGCTTGTGCGTGCCGATGACGATATCGATTTCGCCTGTTTCCAGCTTTCGCACGATGTCCGAGGATTCCTTGGAGCTCCTGAAGCGCGACAGCTCCGCGATGTTCACCGGCCAGTCGGCGAAGCGGTCCTTGAAGGTCTGGAAGTGCTGCTCCGCGAGGAGGGTGGTCGGGCACAGGATCACGACCTGCTTCTTGTCGGCGATGGCGACGAAGGCGGCGCGCAGCGCCACCTCCGTCTTGCCGAACCCGACGTCGCCGCACACCAGGCGGTCCATCGGCTTGCCGGCAGCCATGTCCGCGATCACGGCCTCGATCGCGGCGGCCTGGTCGGGCGTCTCCTCGAAGCCGAACCCGGCCGCAAACGCTTCGAGATCTTTCAATTCGATGGAAAAGGAATGACCCAGTCGTGCTGCCCGCTTGGCATAGAGTGCGAGCAGCTCCGCCGCGGTGTCGCGCACCTGCTTCGCCGCGCGCTCCTTCGCCTTGTCCCACTGGCCGCTGCCGAGCTTGTGCAGCGGCGCCTCCTCGGGCTGCGCGCCGCTGTAGCGGCCGATGACGCCGAGCTGGCCGACCGGCACGTAGAGCTTGTCGCCGCCTTCGTACTCGAGCAGCAGGAACTCGGCCTGCCCCTCTTCGACATTCAAAGTCGTCAAGCCTTGAAACCTTCCGATGCCATGCTGCTCATGGACCACCGGGTCGCCGACCTTGAGCTCCGAGAGGTCGCGCAGCATGCCCTCGACCGAGATGCGTTTCTCGGCCGTGCGCGCTCGGCGCCGCACCACCCCGGCATAGAGCTCGGCTTCGGTGACGATCGCCCACTTCTCGGCGGGCGCGATGAAGCCGTGCGACAGGGGCGAGACGCAGAGGAGAAACGACGCTTCGCTTCCGAGGAACTCCTCGAAGCTCGCGCACCCCGCGGCCTTCAGCCCGTACTCGCCGAAATAGCTCGCCATGGTTTCGCGCCGGCCGGGCGACTCGGCGGCCACCATCACGCGCAGTCCCGAGTTCTGGACGAAGTCCTTGAGCGCGGCGAGGGGATCATTCGCGCGACGGTCGGCGGCGACCGAAGGCAGCGGCATGGAGACAATGGGGTCTGAAAAAATGGGGTCAGACCCCTTCCTTGAGTCGTCCTCCACCGGAGCCGGGAAGGGGTCTGACCCCATTTTTTCGGAAGAAAGGAGGTCGATCCGCGCGAAATCCTTCGCCCGGACGAAGAACTCCTCCGCGGGCACGAAGGGCTCGCGCGGCGGCAGAACCGGCCGGTCGGGGTCGCCGCCGGCCATCTTGTGGCGCGTGACGGCCTCGCGCCAGAAATCCTGCACCGCCGCGCTCACGTCGCCGTGCAGCGCGAGCGTGGCGCCGGCGGGAAGGTAATCGAAGATCGTCGCGACCGATTCGAAGAAGAGCGGCAGGTAGTACTCGACGCCCGCCGCCGGGACGCCGTTCGAAACGTCGCGGTAGAGGCGCTTCTTCGACGGATCGCCTTCGAACAGCTCGCGCCAGCGGCTGCGGAAGCGCGCGCGCCCCGGCTCGTCGAGCGGAACTTCGCGCGCCGGAAGCATGCGGATTTCCTTCACTGCATAGAGCGTGCGCTGCGTATCGACGTCGAAGGTCTTGATCGCGTCGACGACGTCGTCGTCGAGGTCGAGGCGATAAGGGAGGGCGCTGCCCATCGGGTAGAGGTCGATGAGTCCGCCGCGAAAGCACACCTCGCCCGGCGCCACCACCTGGGTGACGTGCTCGTAGCCCGCGGTGACGAGCTGCGTTTTCAGCTTCTCGAGGTCGAGCCGTTCCTTCGTGCGCAGGAGAAACGTATGCGCGGCGATGTAGGCCGGCGGGCACAGCCGCCCCAGCGCCGTCGGCGCGGGCACCACTGCGATGTCGAAGTCGCCGCGCTGGATGCGATAGAGCGTGGCGAGGCGCTCGGAGACCAGATCCTGGTGCGGCGAGAACTGGTCGTAGGGCAGCGTTTCCCAGTCCGGCAGCAGGCAAACGCGCAGCCCCGGGGCGAACCACGCGATCTCCTCGACAAGACGCTGCGCGTCGAGCGCGGTCGAGGCAATGACGGCGAGCGGCTTGTCGGTGCCCGCGAGACGTGCGAGCGCGAGCGCATCGGCCGAGCCGGCGAGCCGGGTATAGCGTCTGCGGGCGGAAAGTGAATCGCGATGCATCAAGAAAAACGTGTAATTATATCGTTCTGAATTAAAACGAATTCCGACTCTGTCTACGCTTGCGTTGATTCCCGCCGCGGGCAGCGGCTCCCGGGCTCCGGGCGAACGCCCCAAGCAGTACGCCGCGCTCGCCGGGCGGCCGATGCTGTGGCACGCGGTTCGAGCAGTTTGCGTGCCGCCGGTGGAGCGAGTGTTCGTGGTGCTGGCGCCGAACGACGCGCATTTCGCCGCGCAGGACTGGGCCGCGTTCGGTGAGCGGCTCGAGCCGCTCTGGTGCGGCGGCCGCTCGCGCAGGGAATCGGTCTATAACGGCCTGGTGGCCGCGCGCGACGAGTGGAACCCCGACGACTGGATGCTGGTACACGACGCGGCGCGGCCCTGCCTGCCGCCGCAGGATCTCCAGGCGCTGCTCGCCGAGTGCTCGGCGGACGAAATCGGCGGCATCCTCGCCTTGCCGGTCGCCGACACGGTGAAAAAGGCCGCCCAGGACGAGTCCGGCCGGCACCGCATCCTCGCCACGCAGGATCGAGCGCAGCTCTGGCTCGCGCAAACGCCGCAGATGTTCCGCGCCGGGGTGTTGGTGCAGGCGCTCCAGCTCGCGCGCGGCGTGGTCACCGACGAAGCCTCGGCCCTCGAGCAGATGGGCCTCAAGCCCAGGCTCGTCGCCGGCAGCCGCGAGAATATCAAGGTGACCTGGCCGGAGGACCTCGCCATGGCCGAGAGCATCCTGACCCGGCGTGCCGGGCGTGGCCGATGAGGATCGGCCAGGGCTTCGACGTGCATGCGTTCGCGGCCGGGCGGCGCCTCGTCCTCGGCGGCGTCACCATCCCGCACGACAAAGGCCTCGAGGGCCACTCCGACGCCGACGTGTTGCTGCACGCGATCTGCGACGCGCTTCTTGGCGCGGCGGCGCTCGGCGACATCGGCCAGCACTTTCCCGACAGCGACCCCGCGTACGCCGGCGCGGACAGCCGGCGGCTCCTGCGCGAGGTGAAGAAGAAGCTCGGCGGCTACCGCATCGTGAACGTCGACGCCACGATCCTGGCGCAGGCCCCGCGCGTGGCGCCGCACGTGCCGCAGATGGTCGCCAACATCGCTTCCGACCTCGGCATTGCGCCCGGCGCGGTCAGCATCAAGGCCACCACCACCGAGCACCTCGGGTTCATCGGCCGCGCCGAAGGCATCGCCGCCCAGGCGATTGCGCTGATCGAATAAAAGGGTCAGATCAAATTTATGTATTCCCCTGCCTATAACCACGTCGAAAACCTTGCCGAGGTCGTCGCCTTCATGCGCGCGAACAACTTTGCGCTCCT
>JBJMWH010000477.1:0-2993 GCA_045810245.1 Burkholderiales bacterium
GCCTAACGTCGTATATCCCGAAACATTTCCGGATATCTTAGCCGCAGGTGGTAAGGAGGACAGTCAACCACTTCCCATATCAATTACTTATGGTACTGTACGAATATACAGTCACCATGTTATTCGGATGATGTCGGATCAAGAGTCTGATTACTCTGCGAAAACGCCTCGCCCGTCGGACAATCGGACAAATCGCCTGATTGATCGCTTACGCGAGGAGGTGCGGTCGCGGCAATACAGCCCGCAGACGGAGAAGGCGTACTGGTACTGGATCCGCTACTTCATTCTGTTCCACAAGAAGCGCCATCCCGCGGACATGGGCGCCGCGGAGGTGACGGCGTTCCTGAGCTGGCTCGCCACCGAGCGCAAGGTCGCTGCCGCGACGCAGAACCAGGCGCTCTCGGCCCTGCTCTTCCTGTACAAGCATGTGCTCGGGCAGACATTACCCTGGCTCGGCGATCTGATGCGCGCGCAGCGGCCGGTGCGGTTGCCCACGGTGCTTTCCGAGGCGGAGGTTCGGCGCCTGCTGGACGCGATGGACGACGGCGCGCGGCTGATGACGAGCCTGCTGTACGGCGCGGGCCTGCGCCAGGCCGAATGCCTGAAGCTGCGCGAAAGGACATCGACTTCGCGTACCGCCAGATCATCGTGCGCGACGGCAAGGGTGCGCGAGACCGCGCGACGATGCTGCCGGAGAACTTGGTGCAGGCGCTGCAGGCGCACCTCGGCAAGGTGCGCCTGCTGCATCGACGCGATCGCGGGGAGGGATTCGGCGAGGTGTGGCTGCCGCACGCGCTGGCGCGGAAATATCCGCGGGCGCGCTTTGAATGGGGGTGGCAGTTCATGTTCCCCTCGGCAAACCGCTCACCGGATCCGGAAAGCGGCGCGGTACGGCGGCACCACGTGCATCCCGACACGCTGGGCCGCGCGGTGAAGCGTGCCGCGGCGCAGGCGGGGATAGTGAAGCCCGTTTCCTGCCACACGCTGCGCCACTCCTTCGCCACGCACCTGCTGGAGCGCGGCTACGACATCCGCACGGTGCAGGAGCTGCTCGGGCATTCGGACGTGTCGACGACGATGGTCTATACGCACGTCATGAACAAAGGCGCGCGGGCGGTGAAGAGCCCGCTCGACCGGCTCGAGCAGCCGGCGGCGCGCTACGGCGTCGGCAGCGCGAGCTCGCCGTCGGCCTGGAAGGTGGTCGATCCGAAAGTCGGGCCGGCGAGCTTGCCGCTCAATTTGTAGCGCAGCTTTTCGGTCGGCTTGTCGCCGAGCACGAAGCCGAGCGTGTTCAACGCCACGCGCAGTGTAGACACAGTCACCGGCACGCTGATCACGGATTCGCCGAAGCGCGGAATGCTGCCTTTTTCGTCGCTCACGCCGGTCGCGAAGGTCTTGTCGAGGACGTCGAGCTTTACGTAGACGCCGTCATATTCGACCGGCGTTTCGCCCGGGTTCTGCACCCGAAGCTTCACCATCATCCTCATTTCCAGGCCTGCGCCGGGCAATGAATCGATGCCGGCGACGCTGACCTGAAGCGGGTCGCGACCCGAGAGGCCGGCACAGGCGGCCAGGTTCAACAGCGCGATGATGAGCGGGACCGGCAGGAGCGAGCGTCGCATGTTGCACCCTCCCAGGGAAGCGCGACTGCGTTCGGGCTAGTATCCCCGCCCCATCTGACGATGTCCATTTGTTCTCTGTTCCGCTTGCCGCTCGCAGGGTGGAGAGAGACCATGATCTACCGGGCCTACAGCCAGCGCCGGACACGCGCCTTGTAGTCGAGGTACTCGCGGCCGAACGCTTCCTCGAGCTTCGCTTCCTCGGGAACGATGAAGCGCTCGGTGATGAGCGCCATGAAGGCCGGGATCACGATGAACGGTGTGAGCGAGCCCATCAAGACCGCGGCGCCGAGCAGGATGCCGGCCATCCCGAGGTACATCGGGTTGCGCGTGAGCTTGTAGGGACCGGCGACGACGAGGGCCGTGGAAGGCATGAACGGCCGGATGTTGGTGCCGGCGCGGCGAAAGAGCGCCGCGGCCCACGCGATGAGGCCGAGCGCGAGAAGGGCGAGGATGATGCCGGCGTAGCGGTAGGGCGCCTCGAGGAGCGGCGCCCAGGGGGCGATGCGGTGGAAGAAGACCATGAGGAGCAGCGCCACCAGGAAATACACGGGCGGAACGAGGAGCCGGGAGTTCGGTTGCGGCCCGTTCAAGGTTTCGGATCCGGCTCAATACGACTTCGGCAGGCCGAGCACGCGCTCGGCGATGAAGCACAGGATCAGCTCGCGGCTCACCGGGGCGATGCGGCCGACGAAGGATTCGCGCAGATAGCGCTCGACGTGGTATTCGCGCGCATAGCCGAAGCCGCCGTGGGTCATCACCGCCTGCTCGCAGGCGTCGAAGCAGGCTTCCCCGGCGAGATACTTGGCCGCATTCGCCTCCGCGCCGCAGGGCTTGCCGTTGTCGTAGAGCCAGGCGGCCTTGAACGCCATCAGGTTGGCCGCCTCGAGCGCCATCCAGTTCGCCGCCAGCGGATGCTGGATCGCCTGGTTCTGGCCGATCGGGCGGTCGAACACGATGCGCTCTTTCGCGTAGGCGGCGGCGCGATTCACCGCGCAGCGGCCGAGGCCGACGAGCTCGGCGGCGATGAGGATGCGCTCCGGGTTCATGCCGTGCAGGATGTACTCGAAGCCTTTGCCCTCCTCGCCGATCCGGTCCTCTTCGGGGACCGGCAGCGCGTCGAAGAAGAGCTGGTTCGAGTCGACGGCGTGACGGCCCATCTTGTCGATCTCGCGGACTTCGACGTGGCGCCGGTCGAGGTCGGTGTAGAAGAGCGTGAGGCCGGCATGCGTGACTGCCAATAGCAGGACCTTCTCGGCCACCTGCGCGGTGGAGATCCAGACCTTCTGGCCGGAGACGACGTACCGGTCGCCGCGCTTCTCGGCCTTGGTCTTGATCTTCTTCGTGTTGAGCCCAGTGTCGGGCTCGGTCACC
>JBJMWH010000478.1:0-3518 GCA_045810245.1 Burkholderiales bacterium
CTCGCCTGCGCGCAAATGGAGCTCGGGCGCCTGCACGCGCAAGGCGGCCCGGCCATGGCCGAAAAGGGCCGCGCGCTCCTCTCTCAGATCGGGCTGCTCAACTAGCCCGGCCTACGCGCGCCGGCGAAGGTGCTCCCGGCGCCGCGCCTCTGCGGCGAATTCCTCGAGCTCCGGATCGAGCGCGTGCCGCGCCGACACCACGCCCACCGGCCGGCCGGCCTCCACCACCGGCACGTGGCGGAAGCCGTTCTCGTGCATCACGAGCAGCGCGCGGCCGAACGATTCCTCCGGCGCGAGCGTCTTCGGCCGCGGCGTCATGACTTCGCCGAGGCGCGTGGTCCGCGGGTCGAGGTCCGCCGCCATGACGCGATACACGACGTCGCGCTCGGTGAAGATGCCGACCAGCCGGTCCTCGCTCACCACCAGCACCGCGCCCACCTGCGCTTCCACCATAAGCCGCGCGGCCTCGCGCACGCTCGTCTGTGGCGACGCCACGACGAGCTTGCGCGGCTCCATTACGCTGCGGATCGGTAGTCCGAACATGCGGATCCTCCAGGCGGATCAGCCTACCGGCACGCGCCGTGTGCGCCTTGACGCCGATCAACCCGCGTTGCTGCCGTGACGATGAAAAGCGCGATCGCCGCCGCATTGCCCCAGGCGCCTGGCGCCACTACGCCCGCCACCCGCAGCGCAAGCGAGGCGTGCAGGAGCGCGAGCGGCGCGTAGAGAACCGGGTGGTACGCAAATGCGGTGCGCAGCACCGCGGGCAGGATGATCGGCGCGTGGCCGAACACCATCGAGAAGACGAAGCCGACGAACACGGCATGCAGGGCCGCATCGCGGGCCGCGCCCGCCGCAGCCAGAGCGCCGCCCACGGCGAGCCAGAAATACCCCGCCAGCAGACACGTGGCGACATAGCGCGGCAGGCCGCGCTGCCGCAGCGTGATGCGCGCAAGATCGAAACGGATCAGCCACAGCGCCAGCGCGACCAGAACCACGCCCATCGCCCTTTCCCAGAGCGGCGTGACTATCAGGCCGAGCACGAGCGCCGCGAACGACCCGCGTGCCGCTGCGCCTCGCTTGAGGTAGCGCGAGAGCTCCAGGCGCTCCGCGCCGATGGTGAGCGCGAAGAACGCGACCCACCACGCCGATGCCTCCAGGCCGTGGAACAGCGCCGCATTGCCCGCAAGCCAGGCGCCGGCGCCGGCCGCGAGCGTCGCGGTCTCGAGCGAGGCATGACGCTTGAGCACCACGAGGTTCGCCGCAAGCAGCAACACGGCGCTCACCACGAGCAAAGCCAGGCCCGTCCGCACGAATCCCGCCAGGAGCGCGCCACCGCCCAGGCTCGATGCGAGCGGCGCGGCGTAGACCCAGAGCCGACCGAGCGCGGCGGCACGTTCCAGCCCGATGACGCTGCCGAGGAACGCCGAGACCATGAGTGCACCGTGCGCGGCGATCGCCGTCGGCGGGACCTCGAGCGGGGCCAGGCGCGCGACGCCGCCCGCCACGCCGCCGGCAAGCGAGACGAAGGCGGCTGCGAGGAAAGCGATCCGCCAGCGCGGCGGCATGGTCAGGACCAGCCGAATCGGCTCTGCGCCTGCGGGCTCATGCGCTCGGGCGTCCAGGGCGGTTCCCAGACCAGCTCGACCTGAACTTGCGTGCCCTCGGCAGCCACATTGCGAATGGCGGCTGCGGCCTCGTCGACCAGGTAGGGGCCCACCGGGCACGCGGGCGATGTCATGGTCATCTCCACCAGCACCCTGCCCGGCTGGGCGACGATGGCGTAGACCAGCCCGAGGTCGACGATGTTCATCCCGGCCTCGGGATCCTCGACGCTCTTCAGCGCCTCGCGCACCTCCTGCTCGGTCATGTCCGATAGTTCAGTCGAGGCGCCGCGGCCGCGCCTTGACATGCATCAAATGAGCTGCCCGCAGAAGGTCTAGGGTCGAGTGCACTAGAGCCACAGGAGGAACTATGAGCACATTTGGTGTCGCCTCTGCCGCGCTGGCAGGGCTCCTCGTCGTCATCGGACTCATCCTCTACGCCACCCTTGCCGCCACCTTCCGCGTCGTGCGCGGCGACGGGCGGCTGCGCCTCGGCGAGATTCTGCGCCGGCAAGGCAGCGCAGAAGAGGCACTCGACGTCGGCGGCTATCAGGCGGCGGTCGCCGTGCGCCGCTGCATGATGTGCACGCATAAGGCGCAGTGCGACGAGTGGTCGGGCGCGAAGCGCGGCATGGAAAAGTTCTGCCCGAACGCCGATTTCATCGCCGGCGTCGCCGGGTCCCGCTTACAGAGCACGTAGTCCGGCCAGACCAGCGGCACGCGGCTTGCTCGCTCACGGATGTGAGCCCGCGTCGCCTTGCTTTAGCCTTGCTGCTGCTCGCCCCGCTGCTCGCCCCATTGGGTGCCCTCGGAGCGGACCCCTTCACCTCGCTCCATCCGGAGGACGCGTATCCCGATCCGGTCGGGCAGCCCTCTGCCGATCCCTACAGCGGATTCATCACCAAGGTGCAGGAGAAGCTGCGCGAGCTCGGCTTTGACGGCGGCCCCCCGAATGGCGACTTCGGCGCCAAGACGCAAAGCGCGCTCGCGCAATTCCAGCTCTCCAGGAATGTCGCTGCGAGCGGTCAGCTGGACGACCCGACCCTCGCCGAGCTCGGGGTGCAGCGCGAGGCTGCGCCGGCCTCGGCGGGAGCGACCGCGGAGCCGTCCGCCAACCCCGAAGACAAGCAAGAGCCCGACTCCGGAGCGAAGCCGGGAACCTGATCGGCCGCTATCCTCGTGGGTCGCCACGGAGGACATCCATGGGCCCGGATCCGGCAAGCTTCTCCGCTCAAGCGTCGATCTCCGACGTCGTGCTGCGCCGCGCGCTCGGCGCCATGTCGGTGTTCACCATCGTGATGACCGTTCCGCAGATCTGGACCATCTGGGTCGGCCACCAGGCGGCCGGCGTCTCGATCCTGTCGTGGGGCGCCTATCTCGTCTCGGCGCTGCTTTGGTTCTGGCATGGCCTGCGCAAGCGCGACCGCAACATCTACCTGGCCTGCATCGCCTGGATCGCCGCGGACAGCGCCGTGATCGCCGGCGCGCTTGTGTACGGATAGCACTGAATAACCGGCGGTACAGCGTGCGGGAAGCAAATATTCCCACGCGCGAAGCGCTAGCTGACCCATCCGCCGGGGCGAGGCGCGGGATGGTCTCGTCACATTCGCAAGCCTAGAAGTGGGCGATGCCTGCCCCGCTTCGCGGCCGCAGGGTCATTCGCCGGAGTCGACTATGCGCCCACGCTTCCGCCACGCCAGCCTCGCCGCCGCAGCGCTCGCCGTTTCGCTCGCATTTACGATCAACAGCTGCGGATTGCAGCCGGCGAAGCCGCCGGTGACGACCGAGAATGTCGACCACGCGACCAAGGAGAATATGGACAAGATGTTCTCCGAGGGGCAGGAGATTTTCCGCTTCGATACTTTCGGCAGCGAGGCGTTTTGGAGCCAGACGCAGCTGCACCGCGCGATCGCC
>JBJMWH010000479.1:0-2722 GCA_045810245.1 Burkholderiales bacterium
GACTTCACGCGCCGCGAGCCGCGCGAGTTCGCCGCCAGCGTGCGCCAGCTCGGCGCCTGGTTCCGCGAGGGGAAGCTGCGTCCCCACGTGTCGCAGACCTTTCCGCTACACAAAGCAGCCGAAGCGCTGAAGCTCATGGCGGCGCGGCAGGTGAAGGGCAAGCTCGTGCTGACGAGCGGCTGACCCGGCGATGAGCGCCGTGGACCTCGCTTTCAGGGCGACCGCGACCCCGTGCGCACGTCCGAGAAAAAAACGTCGAGCGTCGGAAACGCGCCGCGCCCGCGAATGCAATCCCACAGGTAGATCGCGAATCCCGGATCGCCGGTCCAAAGCGAGTAACGCATGTGGCCGTACTGAGCTGCGTCGGCTAGGGTCTGTTCGATGCCGTGCATGGCAAAAGCGCGTGCGCGCTGCAGCCACATCTCGTCCTGCGTGAGCTGATAAAGCTTCAGGAAGGCGTAGCCGTTGCCGCCGGTGCCGTGGCACAGGTTGGAGCCCTTGGTCAGCGGCCCGGCCGCCCATGTCGCCTCGCCGCCGGCGATCAGGAGTTCGTGCAGCTCGGTGCCGGGCAAGTCCGCAAGGCAGATCGCGAAACCGGGCGCGCCGTGGCAGTACTGCATGAGCATCGGCCCCGGCCGGGTTTCGATGGCGTGCAGCGACGGCCACCAGTTGGCCATTGACCCTTCCCACGTGACGGTGCGCGTGACGGTGTCGATGATCACGGGCAGCCACGCATCCCATTCGCCCGGCGCCAAGAAGTGCCGGCCGCGGATGAGCGGCGACGCAGTCCCGGCGAATCCGTGCACACCATCGATGTACGTGCTGGTGCGGCGGTACATGTCCTGTGTCCAGTAGTGGCACTGGTGCTTGTTGGACCAGAGCAGCTCCGACCACAGCTTGCGCGTGGTCGCGCGATAAAGATCCGCCCAGCGCGTCTCACCGGTCCACTCGTGCAGGAACAGCGCTGCGAGCAATGTGCCGGGCGACCCCCACATCAACTCACGCGCCGGGTGATTCAGATTGCCGGCGATCAGTTGCTCGAGACGTGCGCCCGTCGATGCATCGGGCTGGAACCACTGCTTCAGAAGCAGGATGCTCGTTTCGCCCATGAGGTACGACGCGTATTCGTTCCCGAACGAGCCGAGCCATGCACGGTTGCGCTCGAGGATCGTGTCGAGGTACGGCGCGTAGTCGCGCGTCCGATCAATGGCGCCGACGGCGTGCAGGTAGCGCAATGCCCAGATCACGCCGGAGGCGCCGAAGTAGAGCGTGTACGCCGGTTCGGTTTCACGGGGATCGGCGTCTTTAGGATGCATCGGCCAGAACTTCTCGGCGGAGAACGTGGCCTCGGTGTCGCGCACGATGCGTTCGATCGCCGCGCGCGCGCGTGCTTCGCTCCAAGGCGCGGTGCGCAGAGGCTCGTGGCGGGTGGGGTCGAAGAGCATGGGGTTCTCTTGTTGGCCGAATTGTCCTCCCGCCGGGGTGACGGCGTCGATATACTGAGGCGGCGGGTGAACCTGAACGCCGAAGCCACGATGCGAGCGCCGATCGATCATTCGTCCACACCCCAGGATGGGGCGGACCCGATCGCGTCCGAAGAACTGCTGCAAGACTGGCGCAGCCGCGCCTTGCGCATGGAAGAAGAAGTCGGCAAGGCGGTCATCGGCCAGCAAGGCACGCTGCGGCTCATCAGTGTGGCGCTGTTTGCCCGCGGGCACGTACTGCTCGAGGGCGACGTCGGCATCGGCAAGACCACGCTCCTGCGCGCCTTCTCGCGTGCCGTCGGCGGCAGCTTCGAGCGCGTCGAAGGCACGGTCGACTTGATGCCGGCCGACCTCGTTTATCACACCTACGTCGATGCGGACGGCAAGCCGCGCATCGAGCCCGGTCCGCTGCTGCGACACGGGGAGCAGCTCGCCACGTTCTTCTTCAACGAGATCAATCGCGCACGCCCGCAGGTGCAGTCGCTCCTCTTGCGCGCGATGGCCGAACGCACCGTCTCGGCCTTCAACCGCGAATACCGCTTCCCGCACATGCTGGTGTTCGCCGACCGCAACCGCGTCGAGAAGGAGGAAACCTTCGAGCTGCCGTCGGCCGCGCGCGACCGCTTCATGTTCGAGCTGCGCATGCCCACACCGGCCGCAGCCGAGGTCCGGCGCTCGCTGGTATTCAACCCGGATTTCCACGACGTCGACGAGCTGCTGCAGCGGGTCGCACCCGGCGTGCTACCTTGGCAGGAGCTCAACCGGATCGGCGCTGCGATTCAACGGAGCATCAAGGCAAGCGAAGCGCTCGAGCGCTACGTGCTCGACCTCTGGGACGCGAGCCAATTCCCGCAGCGCTACGGTGTGCGCATCGATGGCGTGGACATGGACAAGCTGATTCTCGCCGGCGCCAGCCCGCGCGGCATGATGACGCTGGCGCGCGCCGCGCGCGTCGTCGCCTGGCTCGCAGGCCGTACCTATCTCGTGCCGGAGGACGTGCAGAGCATCGTGCCCTCGGTCCTGGGGCATCGCGTGTTCTTCACGCCAGTCTATGAGCTGCGGCGCTCGCAGGTCGCCGACGCGCTGGTGGCGCAGATCCTGGAACGCGTTCCGACACCCCGCTAGCCATGGACGCGCCGCAGGAGTTCCACTACCGGCTTCCCTACCGCGTCGGCGGCTGGCGGCCCGGCGCGCACCCTGGAACGCGCCTTGGCGCGGGACAGGAATTCGTCTCGCAT
>JBJMWH010000480.1:0-5394 GCA_045810245.1 Burkholderiales bacterium
GGCGGGGCGTCGACGCTCATTCACTGAACGGGATTTCACCTAAGCATGGCGCAGCACCGTCCTCAGGCGCAAATCGCTTCTCGTCCTGGAGCGACGATATTGCCTCAAACCCTATGAAAAAAAATTACGCAAGCTGCGACATATGAGCGCACCAGGTCCGATCGGCATACGAGCACCAGGTCCGATCGGCATACGGAGAGAGCTCGCATGGCAGATAGTCTCGCAGCCGTGTTCTCTCGGCCCTGCGGCCAGCAGAAAAGGAAGGGGCCGTTCATGTGCCTGTTACTGGGCGTCGATGCCGTGCGTGCGGCTGCCGACGGGCCTGTCATCGCCGAGCACAGGAATCACCTGTGGCAGGTGGACGGAGAGGGATACTCCCGGCTGAAGTTCGACGGTCCGGTGAAGCTCTATTTGCTGAGGGGCTCCGACTCCAAGGTCTACGGTACTTACGACGCCTTTTATGTCGTCGACGGTGTGGCCTTTTGCGAGGGAAGGGTTTTCGCTTGCGCGGAGCGCAACCGTAGCAGCTGATACTGCCAAGAGGACGGCCACCGCCGCGAGCTCATGGTGATACAACCCGCGTCGACCGATGGGCGACCTCCTGGTCCGTAATAAGGACCAGCTTGCCCTTCGCCTGCCGCGCCGCCATGAGCTTGAGCGCTTCGGCTGCTTGGTGTAGCGGAAAGGTCTGCGACACGTGCGGACGGAGCTTCCCTTCGCGGAACCAGGCGCCGAGCTGGCGCACGCTGGCGGCGAACTCGCGCGGCTCGCGCCGCGCGAAGTCGCCCCAGAACACGCCGACGACCGAGGCGCCCTTGAGCAGAGCGAGGTTGAGCGGCAGCTTGGGAATTTCGCCGGCGGCGAAGCCGACGACCAGCAGCCGCCCGCGCCAGGCAAGCGAGCGGAACGCGGGCTCCGTGTAAGGCCCGCCGACCGGGTCGTAGACGACGTCGATGCCCCGGCCGTCGGTGAGCGCCTTGATGCGCTCGCGCAGGTCCTCGTTTGCATAGTCGATGCCGGCGTCGGCGCCGTGGCTCCGGCACACCGCGAGCTTCTCTTCGCTCGACGCGCAGGCGATGACGCGCGCGCCGAGCGCCTTGCCGATCTCGATCGCGGCGAGCCCCACGCCGCCCGCCGCGCCCAGGACGAGCAGGGTTTCGCCTGCCTTCAGCGCGCCGCGGTCGCGCAGCGCGTGGTCCGACGTGCCATAGGTGAGCAGGAAAGCCGCGCCGCTCGCGAAATCCATGCCTTCCGGCAGCGGCAGCAACCGGCCGGCCTCTGTTTTCACCTCTTCCGCGAACGCTCCGTAGGTCGTGAATGCGATGACCTTGTCCCCGGCTTTCACATTCGTGACCCCAGCGCCCACCTCCTTTACTACCCCGGCCAGCTCGCTGCCAGGCGAAAACGGCAGGGGCGGCTTGAACTGGTACTTGTTCTGGATGATGAGGACGTCCGGGAAATTGACGCTGGCGGCCTTGACGGCCACGACTACTTCACCGGCCCCGGCCCGGGGGGAGGGCAACTCTTCGAACGTAAGCGTATCCGGCGGCCCGTACTGCTTGCAGAGGACGGCTTTCATCGCCATAGAATGCCACATGCCCAAGCTCACCACGGACGACGGCGTCCAGCTCTACTACGAGGAGGCCGGCGCCGGCACGCCGGTCGTGTTCGTTCACGAGTTCGGCGGCGACCACCGCAGCTGGGAACCCCAGGTGCGCTACTTCTCGCGCCGCTACCGCTGCATCGCCTATAACGCGCGCGGCTACCCGCCTTCCGATGTGCCGGAGGATTTCGAGCGCTATTCGCAGGCGCGCGCGCGCGACGATATCCGCGCGGTGCTCGATGCGCTCAAGATCGAGCAGGCGCATGTGGTCGGCCTGTCGATGGGCGCGTTCGCCACGCTGCACTTCGGCATGGCGTACGGCCAGCGCGCGCTTTCCATCACGGTCGCCGGCGGCGGCTACGGCTCACATCCGGCCCAATACCGCCAGTTCCAGGCCGATTCGAAGAAGAATGCCGACGTGCTCCGCAGCCAGGGGATGAAGCACTTCGTGGCCACCTACGGCCATGGCCCGCAACGCGTGCAGCTCGAGATCAAGGACCCGCGTGGCTTTGCCGAATACGTGCGCCAGTTCGAGGAACACTCGCCGCTCGGCGCCGCAAATACGCTTCTCGGCGTGCAGAACCGTCGGCCCTCGTTCTACGATCTGACGGCCGAAATGGCGCGCATGACGGTGCCGACGCTCGTCATGTCGGGCGACGAGGAAGAACCCTGCCTCGAGGTGAACCTGCTCATGAAGCGCACCATCCCGACCGCGGCGCTCGCCATCCTGCCGCGCAGCGGGCATGCGATCAACCTCGAGGAGCCGGCGCTTTTCAACCAGCTGGTCGAGGATTTCTTCAATCAGGTCGAGGCCGGGCGCTGGGCGCCGCGCGACCCGCGCTCCACCGTGCCCTCGATCTACGGGCCTTCCGCAAAGCCATGAGCCTGATCGTCGAAAAGCGCGGCGCGGTCGGCTGGATCGTGTTCAACCAGCCGGCGAAGCGCAATGCCATCAACGGCGCCATGTGGCGCGGCATCCCGGAGGCGATGGCGCGGTACGAAGCCGACGCCGAAGTGCGCTGCGTCGCGTTTCGGGGCGCCGGCACCGAGGCGTTCGCCTCCGGCGCCGACATCTCCGAATTCGAGGAGATCCGAGCGCAAAGGTCTTCCGTCGCCGAGTACGACGGGCTGCTCGACCAGGTGCTGCATTCGATCCAGGACTCGCGCAAGCCTTCCGTGGCCATGATCTACGGGTTCTGCATGGGCGGCGGACTCGAGGTGGCGCTCGCCTGCGACCTTCGCTACTGCGTCCGCTCGGCGCAGTTCGGCATCCCCGCGGCGAAGCTCGGGCTCGCCTACAACGTCGAAGGGCACAAGCGCCTGATCGAGACCGTGGGCCACGCCTGTGCGCGCGAGATCATGTTCCTCGGCCGGCGCTACAACGCCGAGGAGGCGCTCGCCATGGGCCTCGTCAATCAGGTCTTCCACGACGCGGAACTGGAGAGCGCAGTCGGCGCAATCATCGCCCAACTGTGTGAAAACGCGCCGCTCTCGATTGCCAACTCCAAGACCATCATCGAGGAGTACGTGAAGGCCTCGGGCGCGCCAGACGAGGCGAACATGACGGCCGCGATCGAGCGCTGCGCGAAGAGCGGCGACTATCACGAAGGCAGGCGCGCGTTCATGGAGAAGCGCAAGCCCGCCTTCAAGGGCACATAAGGACAAATGAGGACCCTCAGTATCCGCGACATCCGCGCCCGCGCGGTAGCGGCGCCGATCAGGCGGCCGCTCGTCACCAGCATCGCGACCGTGAACACGGCCTCGCTGTTACTGCTCGATCTCCAGACGGACGGCGGCATCGTCGGGCGCTCGTATCTCTTTGCGGTCGGAAGGCACAATCTCGCGCCGCTCGCAAAGCTGGTCGAGACGATGGCCGAGATGGTGAAAGGCGATCCCGTCGCGCCCTACGAGCTCGAGAAGAAGCTGCGCTCGAAATACGCGCTGCTCGGCGTGCACAACATCGTCCTCTTCGCCATGTCGGGCATCGACATGGCGGCCTGGGACGCGCTCGGCCAGTCGCTTGGCCAGCCGCTGGTGCAGCTTCTCGGCGGCACGCCGCGCCCGATTCCGGCGTACAACTCCACAGGCCTCGGCCTTCTTCCAGTGAAAGATCTGGCCCGGGAGGCCGAGGAGCTCGTAGGCGAGGGGTTCCAGGCGATCAAGCTCCGCATGGGGCGGCCGCGGGCCGCGGAGGACCTCGAGTCGCTGCGCGTGGTGAAGAAGGCGATCGGCCCGGACGTCACGCTGATGGTCGACTTCAACCAGGGGCTCAGCGTCGCGGAGGCGCTCGCACGCGGCCGCATGATCGACGACGAAGGGGGCGTGCTCTGGATCGAGGAGCCGGTGCGCGCGGACGATTTTGCGGGATGCAGCGAGATCCGGCGGCAAATCAGGACGCCGATCCAGATCGGCGAGAACTTCATGGGTCCGGAGCAGATGGCGCAGGCGTTGGCGGCCGGCGCCAGCGACTACGTCATGCCCGACGCCGAGCGCATCGGCGGCGTCACCGGCTGGATGCGCGCCGCGGCGCTGGCGCAGGCCGCGGGGCTCGAGATGTCGAGCCACCTTTTTCCCGAGGTGAGCGCGCATTTGCTCGCCGTGACGCCGACGGCGCACTGGCTCGAGTACATGGACTGGGCGAACCCGATCCTTGAAACGCCGTTCTCGCTGCACCAGGGCTGCGTCGCCATTCCCGCAAAGCCCGGCGTCGGCTTGACGTGGAACGAGGAAGCCGTCCGCCGCTACCAGGTGTGATGTTCGACCGGCATTTTGCGCATTGGCCTCCGGGCCAGCCCAGGACGCTCGAGCTGCCGCGCGAAACGGTGTACGCCAACCTCGCGGCGAGCGCGGCAAGGCATCCCGAGCGCGCGGCGATCGACTACTACGGGCGGCGCATCGCCTACCGCGACCTGAAGCGCGAAGTCGACGCCCTCGCCGGGTTCCTGCAGCAGCGCTGCGGCGTGCGGCGCGGCGACCGGGTGCTGCTCTATCTGCAGAACAGTCCGCAGTTCGTGATCGGGTATTACGCGACCCTGCGCGCCGACGCCGTGGTCGTGCCGGTGAATCCGATGAATCTCACCGACGAGCTCGCCCATTACGTGCACGATTCGCAGGCGCGCGTTGCCATCGCCGGCCAGGATGTGCTGCCGCGGATCCAGCCGCTCGGCGTCCCGCATACCATCGTCGCGACCTACGCCGATTACCTGCCCGACCGAACCGATTTGCCGCTGCCGGAGTTTCTGCGCGCGGCGCGGGTTTCTTCAATGTGGACGGATGCGATCGAGGCGAACCTCGCGCCCGCGGCGCATGCCGCCGGCCCCGACGACCTCGCGGTGATGCCCTATACCTCCGGCACGACCGGAAAGCCGAAAGGCTGCATGCACACGCACTCGAGCGTTCAGGCGACCACGGTGCCGTACCTCAACTGGCGCGGCGTGCAGGACGCCGCCGTGGTGCTCTGCGCGCTGCCGATGTTCCACGTCACCGGCATGCAGGCCGGAATGAACTCCCCCGTGCATCTCGGTGCGACGATGGTGATCCTGTCGCGCTGGGATCGCGACTGCGCCGCGATGCAGATCGAGCGCGCCAGGGTCACGAACTGGTCGGCGATCACCACGATGATGGTCGATTTCCTGTCCAACCCCAGGCTTTCGAGCTACGACCTCTCTTCGCTGCGCGTCCGAGGCGGCGGAGGCGCCGCCATGCCCGAAGCGCTCGCGCGCAAGCTCGAGGAAGTGATCGGCCTGCCGTTCGTCGAGGGCTATGGGCTGTCCGAGACGATGGCGCCCTCG
>JBJMWH010000481.1:0-3124 GCA_045810245.1 Burkholderiales bacterium
GCCCGGTTCGTAGAGGTCGCTATAGAAACCTTGTGCACGCGCCTGCGTAACGACGGCGAGCGCCGCAAAAAGGAAAATACTGCGCCGCATGGTGCCACGAGGCATGCAATTTGCGCGCCTGCAACGTCTGGAAGGCCTTACGCCGCCAGCGCCTGGCGCCGGCCCCGCTCGACGTCAATGCCCGCGAGAAGCACGAGGCCCACGACGAAATAGACGCCGGTGGCGAAGATGGCCAGGCGATGGTTGCCGGCGAAGACCCAGGTCACGGCGCCGTAGGTGAGGGGACCGAAAATGCTCGCCGCCTTGACCGCGAGACCCCATAAGCCGAAGAACTCCGCGACGCGCGCGGGCGGCGCGAGATAGCCCACGATGGCGCGGCCCGCGGCCTGCGAAGATCCCATGCACAATCCGGCAAGGTTCGCCGCGATCCAGAAGCCGAAAACGCTGTGGGTCGTACCCGCGACGGCAACCATCGCGATCCATCCCACGAGCGTGATCGCGACGGCGCGCACGTGGCCGATCGCGTCCTGTACGTAGCCGAAGCCGAAGGCGCCCACCGCAGCGGTCAGGTTCACCACCAGGATCAGCGTGATGGTCTGCTGCATGCTGAACTTCATGACCTGCTCGGCATAGATGGCGGCGAGCGAAACCACCGCGGTGATGCCGGCTTGGTAGAACACGATGCAAAGCAGGAACCGCCGCAGGTCGCGGTAGCGCTGCGATTCCTTGAGCGTCCTCGTCACGCGCTCCCAGGGGTCGGCGAAGGACGCTTGCGGCAGCGCGCGCTCGTGCAGGAACAGGAAGGTCGGCACGGCCGCCACCGCAAAGAACGCGGCGGTGATGACCATGGTGACCGGCACCGCCCGGCTCGTCTCCTGGCCTGAAGTCATGAGGTAAAAAAGGCAGAGGCCGAGCGCGACCAGCCCGCCGAGGTAGCCGAAAGCCCAGCCCCAGCCCGATACGCGGCCCATCGCACGCGAGTCGGCGAGCTCGGGTAGAAACGCCGCGATCAGGTTCTCGCCCGTGCCGAAGAAGTAATTCGACAACACGATCAGCGCCAGCGCGAACGCCACCTCGCCGGGCGAGACGAACGCGAGGAGCGCGGTGAACACGACGCAGCCCACCGTGGTCGCGAGCAGCAGCCGCTTTTTTGCCGCGTGCGCGTCGGCCCAGGCCCCGACGAGGGGCCCGGTGGCGAGGATCAGGGCATAAGAAATCGAAAGCGCCGCGGTCCAGGCAAAAGTCGCCCATGGCCGCGCCCCGGCCACCACGCCCACGAAATAGGCGCCGAACACGGCGGTGATGACGACCGTGGTGTAGCCCGAGTTCGCGAAGTCGTACATGCTCCACGCCCAGGCCTCGCGAACTCGCACGTCGGCGGCCAAGGCGCGGGGCACGCGCCGGAGGGTAGCCTAATGTGCGTCATCGCGCCGCGCCGGCGCGGGCATTTGGCACGGTGCATCGTGGCCGTTCCGGTATAGTTTCACGCGATGCAACAAGCAGTTAAGAGCGGTGTGGCTGACGCCAGGCTGACCCTGGGGGAAGTGCTCGACTGGCTGGTCGAGGACGGTCTGGTCGCGCGCGAAGCGGCCGAGTCGCTGAGGGTCGAGCGCCGCCATCACCGCGGCAACGTCCATCCACTGTGCGCCGTGGCCGACCAGAAATGGAAAAAAGGCGCCGCGCCGCTGACCCTGGACGTTCTGTCGGAGTGGCTCGCCAAGCGCCTGGGGATGGACTACCTGCACATCGATCCCCTCAAGATCGACTTCAGCGGGGTGACCGAAATCATGTCTTCGGCGTACGCCACGCGCTTTCGCATCCTTCCGGTGTCGGTGAGCGCGAAGGAAGCCGTGATCGCGACCGCCGAGCCGAACGTGCGCGACTGGGAGCCCGAGCTCGCCCGGATCATCAAGCGCGAGATCAGGCGCGTGTTCTCGAACCCGGTCGACATCGAGCGCTACCAGGTCGAGTTCTACAACCTCGCGAAATCGATCAAGGGCGCCGGCAAGCACACCACCGGCGCGAGCGGGCTTTCGAATTTCGAGCAGCTGGTCGAGCTCGGCAAGGAAAACAAGACACTCGATGCGAACGACGCCCACGTCGTGCGCATCGTCGACTGGCTGTGGCAATACGCGTTCGAGCAGCGCGCGAGCGACATCCACGTCGAGCCGCGGCGCGAGCACGGCATCGTGCGCTTTCGCATCGACGGCGTGCTGCACCAGGTCTACCAGATCCCGGCGGCGGTGCTGATCGCCATGACCAGCCGCATCAAGATCCTGGCGCGCATGGATGTGGTCGAGAAGCGCCGGCCGCAGGACGGGCGCATCAAGACGCGCACGCTCGCCGGCGAGGAGGTCGAGCTTCGCATCTCGACGCTGCCGACCGCGTTCGGCGAGAAGCTGGTGATGCGCATCTTCGACCCGGAAGTGCTGGTGCGCGACTTCACCGAGCTCGGCTTCTCGCCCGAGGATGCGGCGCGCTGGCAGGAGATGACCAACCGGCCGAACGGCATCGTGCTGGTCACCGGGCCCACCGGCTCTGGCAAGACCACCACGCTCTATTCGACCCTGAAAACGCTGGCGACGAGCGAGGTCAATGTCTGCACCATCGAGGACCCGATCGAGATGGTCGAGCCCGCGTTCAACCAGATGCAGGTGCAGGCGCAGATCGAGCTCGGCTTCGCCGACGGCGTGCGGGCGCTGATGCGCCAGGACCCGGACATCATCATGGTGGGCGAGATCCGCGATCTCGAGACCGCCGAGATGGCGGTGCAGGCGGCGCTCACCGGCCATCTGGTGCTCTCGACGCTGCACACCAACGACGCGCCCAGCGCGGTGACGCGGCTCCTCGAGCTGGGCATCGCGCCTTATCTCCTCACCGCGACGCTGAACGGCGTGATGGCGCAGCGCCTGGTGCGCACGCTGTGCCCGCACTGCAAGCAGCAGGTGGAGCTGCACCGCGGCGAGGACCAGGCTGCCTGGGAGGCGCTGGTGGCGCCGTGGAAATCCAAGCACCCTGCGCGCGTCTACAAGCCGGTCGGGTGCCTCGAGTGCCGCATGACCGGCTTTATCGGGCGCGTCGGCATCTACGAGACGCTCACTTTTTCCACCGCGGTCAAGAAGCT
>JBJMWH010000482.1:0-9562 GCA_045810245.1 Burkholderiales bacterium
GCCCCGGAGGAGCCGCCGCCGTAGAGACCGTTGCCCGGATCGATCGAGCGCCCGAGCGTAGCAGCCTTGTCCCAATCCGCCCCGCTGCCGTTCGTCACGCCCTTCAGCTTGAGCGCGGTCTGCTCGAACGCGCGCGTGTCGTTTCGTTTTGCATAGATCTCGAGGAGCTTCGCCTGCACCGGAATCCGGCTGGGGTCTTTCTGCAGCGATTCCTTGAGGATCTCTTCGGCTTGCGCGTCGCGGCCATACGCCATGTACACATCGGCTTCTGCGATCGGGTCGACCTCCTCGGCCTCCATCCCCGAGGTCTGGCTCACCGACGCCTGCGAAGCAGAAGCGGGCGAGCGCGAATCGCCGAGCGAAGGCGCGGTGCCGCCGCCGGGTCCGAGCACGCTGTCCGAGAACTTGGCCTGGTTGGACTTCTTGCGCCGCCACGACCACAAGGCATAACCGAGAAGCAGCACTACGACGGCGCCGAGACCGGCGAGCGCAACCGGGTTGTCGAGGAATTCATCGAGCAGGCTCGGCGGCGGTGGCGGCGCGGCCTTGGCTTGGGGCTTCGCCGGCTCGGCTTTCTTTGCCTGGGCAGAAGGCTCGGCCTTCTTCGCTTCCGGCTGCGGCGCCGCGCCGACCGGAGCTGAAGCGCTCGGCGCCTGCGCCACGACGGGCGGCGTCGCCGGCTTGGCGGCCTCGGACTTCACGGCCTCCGGTCTGGCCGACTTCTTCTCGAGCTCGGCGAGCTGCTGGTTCTTCAGCTCGAGCAGCTTCTGCAGATCCTGAACGTTCTTTTCGAGGTCGGTGACCCTCGATTGCGCTTCCTTCAGCGCGCGCTCGCGCGCGGCAGCATCGTCGGCGCGCGCCGCGCGATCGGCGGCGCCCGGTTTCGCCGGATCGGCCTTCGACAGACGCACCTGGTCCTCTGGGGCGCTGGGCGCGGGCGCTTCCGGCTTGCCCTCGATCTTGCCGCTGACTGCGCGGCCCGACGCGGTCTCGGCGCGCGTGGGCGCTGCGGCGAGGCGGGTGCGATAGTCTTCCCATTCGCTCCGATGCGTTTGGACCAGGCGGTTCGCCTCTTCGGCGCCCACGCCGCTCAGTTCGTCCGCGGACGGAATGTTCAGCGTGCGGCCGGCGCGCACCAGGTTGATGTTCTCGCGCAGGAACGCGTCCGGGTTGGCGCGGTAGATCGCGATCATCATCTGGTTCAGGCTCACGCCCTGGGGCAGATTGGCGCGCGCGATGGCACCGAGCGTATCGCCGCGCTTCACGTCGTAGCTGTTGGCGCCGGCCAGCGGTTCGGGGCGCGCCGCGACATCCTGCACCGGTGCGCCTTGGCTTCGTACCGGTGCTGCAACGTCCTGCACCGGCGCTCCTGGATCCTGCACCGGCGCTCCTGAATCCTGCACCGGTGCCGCAGCCTGCGGCTTCGGCGCCGCCTCGAGCGGAGGAAGCGGCTGCGCGCTCGGCGCCGCCTGCTGCGGCGCGGCGGCGATGGCCTGCGGGCCCTTGAGCTCGGGCGGATCGAGAAGCACGGTGTACTCGAGCGTCAGACGGCCGATCGCCCACTCGAGATCCACCAGCAGATCGATGAACGGCTCGTTCACCGCGGCCGTCGACGTGACGCGCAGCACCGGCCTGCCGTCGCGCTTGACGATCGCAAAACGAACCGTGCGCAGCGCGGAGCTGGGCTCGATTCCCGCCTGGCGATAAGCCTCCGCGGAAGCGAGACGCGCGCTCAGCGCGTCTTCTTCACCGGATTGAAGCGAAACGATCTCGATTTCAGCGTTGAGCGGCGAGCCGAGCGGCGACAGGACCGTCAGGCGGCCGAGGCCCGCAGCCTGTGCGGCAAACGGCTCCGCCAGACCCAAGATGCCGGCCAGGATCGCTACGCTGATTGTCCTCACGGTGCCCCCGCTCTGTTCGGTCTTTGTTCGATCTTCTTAGGTGGACCAACTACCTTAACATCATGGCCTTACCGCTGCAACTTAAAGAAAAACTCTTGCGAATTAATGCCTCACGCCTGAGTCCAGAAGAATTCTCAGCATGCGCCGCAGCGGCTCCGCCGCGCCCCACAGGAGCTGGTCGCCGACGGTGAAGGCCGAAAGAAAGTCCTGTCCCATCGGCAGCTTACGCAAGCGGCCGACTGGAATGGCGAGCTTCCCCGACACCGCCGCCGGCGTCAGCTCGGCGAGACTTTCTTCCTTTCGGTTCGGAACCACCCTGACCCAGTCGTTGCCCTCGGCGAGCATGCCCTCGATCTCGTCGAGCGGCAGCGGCCGGCGCAGCTTGATGGTGAGCGCCTGGCTGTGGCAGCGCATCGATCCCACGCGCACGCAAATGCCGTCCATCGGGATGGGGGCACGGCCGTTGCCCTCGCGCCCCAGGATCTTGTTGCCTTCCGCGTGCGCCTTCCATTCCTCGCGGCTCTGGCCATTGCCGAGGTCCTTGTCGATCCAGGGCAGCAGGCTCCCCGCGAGCGGATAGCCGATGCTTTCCCTGGGCAGCGATGCGGAGCGGATGGACCCGCTCACCGAGCGGTCGATGTCGAGGATCGCCGAAGCGGGATCGCCCAGCAGACGCTTCGCGCTTTCGCCGATGGCCGCCATCTGTTCCACCAGCTCGCGCATCGCCGCCGCGCCCTGCCCCGAGGCGGCCTGATACGTCATGCTGGTCAGCCACTCGATCTCGTCGCGCTCGAAAAGGCCCGCGGTCGCCATCAGCATCAGGCTGACGGTGCAATTGCCACCGATAAAATTTTTGGTTTTCTTAGAGAGCGCATCCTTGATCAGCCGCATGTTGACCGGGTCGAGGATGATCACCGCGTCGGCGTTCATGCGCAGCGCGCTCGCGGCGTCGATCCAGTAGCCGTTCCAGCCTTCGCGCCGCAGCTTCGGGTAAATCTCGTTCGTGTAGTCGCCGCCCTGGCAGGAGATGAGCACCGGCAGCTTCTTCAGCTCGGCCACGTCCAGCGCGTTCCTGACCGGCTCGACCGCTCTCCCGACCTCCGGGGCCTTGCCGCCGGCCTGCGAGGTGGAAAAGAACACCGGCTCGATATGCTCGAAGTCGCGCTCCTCGCGCATGCGCTGGACGAGCACCGATCCCACCATTCCGCGCCAGCCGATGATTCCCGTCCTGACCATGGCCATAGTCTAAAGCGCCTCGAGCACCGCGGCGCCCATTTCCGCGGTGCCGACCTTGCGCGTGCCGGGCGTGTAGATGTCGGCGGTGCGCAGCCCATCGCGCAGTACTTTTCTTACTGCATCCTCGATTCGCGCCGCCGCGGCCGGCTGGTTGAGCGAATAGCGCAGCATCATCGCCGCGGAGAGAATGGTCGCGAGCGGATTCGCCACGCCTTGGCCGGCGATGTCGGGCGCGCTGCCGTGGATCGGCTCGTAGAGTCCCTTGCCGCGCTCGTCGAGCGACGCCGAAGGCAGCATGCCGATCGATCCCGTCAGCATCGACGCCTCGTCGGACAGGATGTCGCCGAACAGGTTGCCGGTCACGATGACGTCGAACTGCTTCGGATTGCGCACCAGCTGCATCGCGCAGTTGTCCACGTACATGTGGCTCAGCTCCACATCCGGAAAGCTTTTTGATTCCTGGGTGACGACTTCGCGCCAAAGCTGCGAGGTCTCCAGCACGTTCGCCTTGTCGACCGAACACAGACGCCTGGAACGCTTGCGCGCCGCCTCGAAGCCCACACGCGCGATGCGCCGGATCTCGGGCTCGCTGTAGCGCATGGTGTCGAAGCCCTCTCTTGCGCCAGCGACTTCGCGGATGCCGCGCGGCTCGCCGAAGTAGATGTCGCCGGTGAGCTCGCGCACGATGAGGAGGTCGAGCCCGGCGACGACCTCGGGCTTGAGCGCCGAGGCGCCCGCGAGCTCGGGGTGCACTTGCGCCGGCCGCAGGTTCGCGAACAGGCCGAGCGCCTTGCGCAGGCCGAGGATCGCCTGCTCCGGACGCTTGGCGCGCTCGAGGCGGTCGTAGCGCGCGTCGCCGACCGCGCCGAAGAGCACCGCGTCGGCCTCTTTTGCAAGCGCCAGCGTCGCAGCCGGCAGAGGATCGCCGCTCGCCTCGTAGCCTGCGCCTCCTACGGGAGCCTCTTTTGTCTCGATGGCGGGGACGAGCTTGCGCAGCACCTTCGTCGCCTGCGCGATGATCTCCGGCCCGATGCCGTCGCCGGGCAGCACCGCGATCTTCATACGATTTGCATCCCAGTATTACCAGGATCCTAGAAATACCACGGGTACTGCGCCCGGCGCTTCTCCTCGAAGGCGCGGATCTTGTCCGCGTGGCGCAGGCTGAGGCCGATCTCGTCGAGCCCGTTCAGCAGGCAGTGCTTGTTGAACGGGTCGATGTCGAAGCGGAAGCTTTTCGAGCCATCGGCGGTCGAGACCGACTGCTTTCCCAAATCAACGATCAATTTGAAACCGGGAAACGAAGCGGCATCGTAGAACAGCTTGTCGACCTCGGACTCCGTCAGGACGATCGGCAGGAAGCCGTTCTTCAGCGAATTGTTCTGGAAGATCTCCCCGAACGAGGGTGCGATCACGGCGCGGAAACCGTAGTCGCGCAGCGCCCAGGGCGCGTGCTCGCGCGAGGAGCCGATGCCGAAGTTCTTGCGCGCGAGCAGGATCTGCGCGCCCTTGTAGCGCGGCTGGTTGAGCACGAACTCGGGGTCCTTGCGCCACGCGGCGAAGCAGGCGTCGCCGAAGCCGGTGCGCTTGATCGACTGCAGGTACCTCTGTGGAATGATCTGGTCGGTGTCGACGTTCGCGCGGTCGAGCGGCACGACGAGGGACTCCAAAACCGTGAACTTGTCCATCACCGAAAAGTCCTGACGTCGACGAAGTGCCCCGCGATGGCTGCGGCGGCCGCCATCGCCGGACTCACTAGATGGGTGCGGCCGCCGGCGCCCTGGCGGCCTTCGAAGTTGCGATTCGAGGTTGAAGCGCAGCGCTCGCCGGCGTCGAGCTTGTCGGGGTTCATGCCGAGGCACATCGAGCAGCCCGGCTCGCGCCATTCGAAGCCCGCGTCGCGAAACACCTTGTCCAGCCCCTCCTTCTCGGCCTGTGCCTTCACCATCCCGGAACCCGGCACCACCATGGCAAGGCGGATGTTGGAGGCGATCCTGCGCCCCTTCACGACCGCCGCGGCGACGCGCAGGTCCTCGATGCGCGAGTTGGTGCACGAGCCGATGAAGATCTTGTCCAGCTTGATCTCGGTCATCCGGGTGCGCGGCTCGAGACCCATGTAGGTCAGCGCGCGCTCCATGCCCTCGCGCCGCGTCGCGTCCTTCTCGCGATCGGGGTCGGGCACCATCTCGTCCACCGCGATCACCATTTCCGGCGAGGTGCCCCAGGTCACGTGCGGCTTGATCTCGGCGGCGGCGAGCGCGATCTCGCGATCGAACTTGGCGTCCGGATCGCTTTTCAGCGTCCGCCAGTAGGCGAGCGCGCTGTCCCAGAGCGGCGCCTTCGGCGCGAAGCGCCTGCCCTTCACATAGCTGATCGTCGTATCGTCCACCGCCACCATGCCGGCGCGCGCGCCGGCCTCGATGGCCATGTTGCACACCGTCATGCGGCCTTCCATCGACAGCGCGCGGATCGTGCTGCCGGCAAACTCGACGGCATAGCCGATGCCGCCGCCGATGCCGATCTTGCCGATGATCGCGAGGACGACGTCCTTGGCGCTCACGCCGGCGGGCAGCGCGCCCTCGACGTTGACGCGCATGTTCTTCATCTTCTTCGTCACCAGGCACTGCGTAGCAAGAACGTGCTCGACCTCGGAGGTGCCGATGCCGTGCGCGAGGCAGGCGAACGCCCCGTGGGTGCTGGTGTGCGAATCGCCGCACACCACCGTCATGCCGGGCAGCGTCGCGCCCTGCTCGGGCCCGATGACGTGCACGATGCCCTGCTGCTTGTCGAGGTAGGGGAAATAGACCTTGGCGCCGAACGCCTTCATGTTCCTGTCCAGGGTCTCGATCTGCAGCTTGGCGAAGGGGTCGCGCACGCCCGCCATGCCTTCATTCCAGTTCGTCGTGGGCGTGTTGTGGTCGGCGGTCGCGACCACGGAATCGACGCGCCAAGGCTTGCGGCCCGCGAGCGTCAGACCCTCGTAGGCCTGCGCGCTCGTCACCTCATGGACGAGGTGGCGGTCGATGTAGAGGAGCGCGGTGCCGTCGTCCTCGAGGTGGACGAGGTGGCTCGCCCAGAGCTTGTCGTAGAGCGTCTGTCCCATGGTTCGAATACGATTCCCGCGGCCGTTTCCGCTGGGGAAACATGGGATTATAAGCTCACTTGCCGGCGCTGGGGCCCGCCTTGGCCGCGGTGTAGAGCGGCATCACCTTCTGCGCGTAGACCTGGATGTCCTTGATGCGGTCCTCGTTCGTGGGGTGCGTCGAGAGCCACTTCGGCGGCTGGCCGGAGCTGTGCAGCTTGGCCATTTTCTGCCACAGGCTGATCGCCGCTTCCGGGTTGTAGCCGGCGCGCGCGGCGAGCTCGACGCCGATGCGGTCGGCTTCGGTTTCGTTGGTGCGCGAGTTGGGCCGGTTGAGCGTGACGTCGGCGACCATGTTGCCGAGGCTCGTGCCGAGCTCGCCGACGCCGAAGAGCGCGCCGGCGATGCCTACCGCGGTCTGCGTCGCCATCTGGCGGGAGATCGCCTCGCGCGAATGCTCGCGCAACGCGTGGGAAATTTCGTGGCCCATGACGGCCGCGAGCTCGTCGTCGGTCGCCTGCAGCTTCTGGATCAAGCCGCTGTAGACCGCCATCTTGCCGCCTGGCATGCACCAGGCGTTCACCTCGTCCAACGTCAGGACGTGGGCTTCCCAGGCCCACTTCTGGGCATCGGGACGGAACACCACGGTCTGGGGAACGAGCCGGCTGACGATGGCTTTGATGCGCTGGACCTGCGCGGCATCGCGGTCGAGGGCGTTCTTCTTCTGCGCCTCGGCCATCATCTGGGCGTATTCCTTCTTGGCGCTCGCCTCCACTTCCTCCTCGGAGACCAGCATGCGTTGTTGTCGGTCGACGCCGACGGTGCCCTGCTTGGTGGTTTCGACGGTCTGGCAGCCTGAGCCCAGCGCGGCCAGCGCGGCGGAGACAGCAAGAGCAATCAGAGATGTGCGCATGATCATGAGCCCTTAACGTAAGACGGACGTTGGTGTTGACAAGGTTACACGCCCGCGCGTCTCAAGCCACGAGCAAAATGCAGGCCGAGTAGTCCGGCCAGCGCTGACAGCGAGAAAGCGATCCCCGGGCCGCCCAGGTCCCAAAGCCAGCCGGCGGCCAGCGCGCCGAGCGCGCCGCCCGCCCCATAGGTCACGCTCGAGAAGAGCGTCTGGCCGCGCGCCTGCGCGGCCGCGGGAACTATCCGCTGCACGGCCGACACCGCCGCGGCGTGGAAGGCACCGAAAGTCGCCGCGTGCAGAAGCTGCGCGAGCGCGAGCAGCCAGAGGACCTCGGCCAGCCATCGGAGCAGGAGAAAGCGCACCACGGCGCAGCCAAAGCTCGCGGCGAGGATCGTGGAGAGGGTGAAGCGCCTGAAGAGCTGGGGCAGGAAAACGAACACGACGATCTCCGCAATCACGCCGAGCGTCCAAAGCATCCCGATCGTGCTCAAGCGGTAGCCCGAACGCTCGAGATGCAGCGTGAAGAAGGCGTAGAGCGTGCCGTGCGCGGCGGCCATGCAGAAACCGCAGGCGAGAAGGCGCACCACTGCGGCATCGAGGCGCAGCGGCACCGGCTCGGGACGCAGGCGCGCGCTGCCGCCCGGTAGCGACAACGCGGCCACGAGTGTCGCCAGAGCGAAGCCGAGCATCGCCCAGGGCAGCGCCGCCACAGGCGCGGCATCGAGCCATGCGCCGCCCGCGAGCACCGCTGCGATGAAGCCCACCGAACCCCACAGCCGGATCGGGCCGTAGCGCCCGGGCTGCCCGGAGAGCGCGCGCAGCGTGAGCGCTTCGACGAGCGGCAGCGCTCCCGCGGAAATGAGACCTGAGATTCCAATGACAATCGCGACCGCCGCGAAGCTCCCGGCGAACGGCAGCGCGGCGAAGCCGAGCGCGAAGCCGGCGCACGAGAGCACGACAAGAGCGCGCAACGCGCCGGTGCGGTCGGCGAGCGCGCCCCAGCCCGCGGGCGCGAAGGTGCGCATGATCTGCGGCAGCGCGAGCACCCACGCGATCTCGACCGCGTCGAAGCCGCGCCAGGCGAGCCAGAGCGGAAAGTACGCCATGAAGAGGCCGGCGTGGACGAAGTGGGCGCAGTAGTACGCGGACAGCCTGAAGGCGAGCGGCATCGCTTTCAAGGCCCGCGGCCGGGCTCAGGCTCTGCGCGGAGCGCTGAAGCGCACGGCCCCGAGCACCGAGCGCACGAAGCTCTTTCGCTCCTCGGTGGCGAAGTGGCCGTCGAGGAGGAGATGCGAGAGCCCATGCATCAATCCCCAGGCCGCGAGCGCGGCATAACTCGCGTCCTCGCCCAGATCGGCGAACGACTGCTTCAGGCCCTCATAGACGCGCAGGTCGGGGTTCGCGCCCTTCACGTGGCCGCCGAACATCAGGCGAAATCTTTGCGGGTGCGAGAGCGCGAAGTCGACATAAGCCTCGCCCATCTCGCGCCGCGGCCGCCGCGCCAGCGCCTCGAGAAGCATCCGGAAGCCTTCCTCGACGAGCGCGAGGAGCAGGCGGTCGCGGTCCGGGAAGTGTCGATACGGGGCGTTGTGCGACACCGCCGCGCGGCGCGCGACCTCGCGCAGGCTGAGTGCCTCGAATCCGTCCCTCTCCAGGATTTCTCCGGCCTGCCGCAGCACCGCCTGGCGCAGGTCCCCGTGGTGGTATGAGGCTGATGTTGTCATTGTCTACATTGTTATGTTGTCATCGCCAACATAGCACATTGGACCAAGGGCCAATTGCGCGGCACTCCGCCCACACGAAGACTGCCTGCGATCCGCCTCATGCCGCCACGCCGCCTCGTCATTTCCTTTCTCGCCGCGTCGACCATGATCGTCGGCGGCTGCGTGTTCCTCGATGTGAAGGAACAGCAGGCGAGCCTCGACGCGGCCTGTCTCATTTCCGGCAGCGTCACGAGCGCCCGCACGAATCCGCGCCCGACGGTCGTGGTGCTCTTCCGGCAGGCCGACGACGGCACGACAGGACCGGAGAGCTGGAAAGTCGTCGATCATTTCGTGATGGAGCAGCCCGGTCGCTGGGTCTTCGGTACGACGGGTCCGGGCCGCTATGCCGTCGCGGCCTTCGAGGACCGCAGCCGCGACCTGGTGTACCAGCCGGGCGAAACCTACGGCACCCTGGGTTTGGACCAACCGCTTACATGCGGCTCCGGCACGCGATTCAACGACCTCGCGCTCGCCATTCCGGAGAAGGTCCGCGACCCGTTCCCCGCTTCACTGGATGTCGTGAAGCTGCAGGCACGCAGCCTGGAAGGACAGTTGAATGCGACTCTGGGACAGCTCACCGCGACCGGCGAGATCGTCTCTCTCGCCGATGCGCGCTTCAGCCAGGAGAACGCGGAAGACGGGCTGTGGCGTCCGTTCGATTTCCTCCTGA
>JBJMWH010000483.1:0-2710 GCA_045810245.1 Burkholderiales bacterium
AGCGCACCCACGCCTAAAGGGAGAGCCGACATGAAAAGACGCCAGTTTCTCGCTGCACTCCCCGCCGCCGCGCTGGCCGCGGCGGGCTGCGTCGATTCGCGCAGCCACACCCACGCGGTCTATATGCTGGTCGACACCTCGGGCACGTACGCCCAGGAGGCAGGCAAGGCGCAGGTGATCATCAGTTATCTCCTCGGGTCGCTCCAGTCCGGCGATTCGCTCGCCGTGGCGCGTGTCCAGAGCCGCAGCTTCAGCGAGAAGGACATCGTCGCCAAGGCGACGTTCGACTCGCGCCCATCGCAGGAGAACGCGCAGAAGCGCGCGTTCCGCGAGCGCATCGACAACTCGTTCCGCGCGGTGTCCGGTAGCCGCTACACCGACATCACCGGCGGCCTCATTCAGGGCGCCGAGTTCCTGAACGAGACCGGCGCCGGCAGCAAGACCATCATCGTGTTCTCCGACATGCAGGAGGAGCTGGACAAGGTGACGCAGCGCGATTTCCCCATCAGCCTCAAGGGCATCCGGGTGGTCGCGGTGAACGTGGTCAAGCTGAAGAGCGACAACGTCGACCCGCGCAAGTACATGGGTCGCCTCGAGGCCTGGCAGAAGCGGGTCGAAACCGCGGGCGCGCGCGAGTGGCGCGTCATCAACAACCTCGACCGTCTGGACGCTATCCTAGCGAGAGGTTGAGCTCCCGAGTTTCGCAGCAGGCAGCATGGCTTGAAGTCCTGCAGCACCCCGGCGCCTTCGCGTTGCGGGTGCTGCGCGCTTTCCGCAAGAATCAGGGACTGCTCCTCGCTGGGGCGGTGGCGTACTACGCGCTGCTCTCCATCGTTCCGCTGCTCATCCTGATCGTGATCGCGCTGTCGCACGTCATCGACCAGGCCCTGCTGCTCGAGACGCTCGAGCGCTATCTCGGCTGGGTGGTGCCCGGACAGTCGCAGCCGATCGTCGACGAACTCGCCGGGTTTCTCGAGCACCGCGACGTGATGGGCTGGGTGCTCGCCGCGACGCTGCTATTCTTCAGCTCGCTCGCCTTCACGGTGCTCGAGAACGCGATGTCCATCGTCTTCTTCCACCGCGTGGCGGTGCGCCGGCGCCACTTCCTGGTCTCGGCGCTCATGCCCTACTGCTACATCCTGTTCCTCGGCGTGGGCCTGCTGGTGGTGACGCTGGTGGCGGCGGGGCTGGAAGTCATCGGCCGGGGCACGATCGAATTCCTCGGCCTCTACTGGTCGCTCGACCCGCTCTCGCGCGCGGCGCTTTACCTGGTCGGCGTGGCGGGCGAAATCCTGGTCGTCACCTCGATCTACCTCGTCATGCCGGTGGGACGGCTGCGGCTACGGCACGCGCTCATCGGCGGTGCCACCGCGGCGCTCCTGTGGGAGCTGACGCGGCACCTGCTCGTCTGGTACTTCGCCAGGCTCTCGCAGGTGAACCTGGTCTACGGCTCGCTCACCACCGCGATCGTGGTGCTTTTCAGCCTGGAGATCCTCGCCACGCTGCTTCTCTTCGGCGCCCAGGTCATCTCCGAGTACGAGCGGCTGGAAAGAAACGTGGTCCGTCCCTGATTCCGGGTCAGGTCCGGTATTTCTTCAGGGCTTCCCGGGTGAGGGCGACGCCGTGCCCGGGCTTGGCCGGGATGCGGAATGCGCCGTCCTTGCACTCGGGCAGCTCCTCGAACAGGTCCTTCGGTGCCCAGTCCATGTACTCGACCAGGAAGCCGTTGGAAAGCGCGCCGCACACCTGCAGCGAGAGCTCGTGCACCACGTGCGGCGAGACGGCGATGCCGTGGGCCGCGGCGAGGTGGCCGATCTTCAGCGTCTCGCTGTAGCCGTTGGCGCGGCACACGTCGGGCATCAGGTAGCGCGCCGCCCGGCGCTGGATCAGCTCGCGGAACTCGTAGCGCGTGTAGTTGTTCTCGCCCGTGGCGACCGGAATGCGGATCGCTTTCGCGACCTCTTCGCATGCGGCCAGGTCGTCCGCCAGCACCGGCTCCTCGTACCACACCAGGTCGAAATCCTCGAGCAGTGCCGCCTGCCGGCGGTTGCCTTCGAGGTCGAGCTTCTGGTTGACGTCGACCATCATGCGCATGCCGGAGCCGACGGCCTTTCGCACCGTCTCCACGCGCGCGCGGTTCACCCTGGGGTCGGGATGGTGGATTTTCATCTTGTAGTACTTGCAGCCCACCGCGGCGTATCTTTCAACCTCGGCCACGAGCTCCGCCTCGGTGTACTTGCCCCAGCCGCCGCTGCCGTAAGCGCTGACGCGGTCCGTGAATCCGCCCCACAGCTTGTAGAGCGGCAGCCCGGCCGCCTTGCCGGCGAGATCCCACAGCGCGATGTCGAGCGCCGAGATCGCCATGCCGGCAATGCCGACACGCCGCACGCCTCGGTCGCCGCGGTACATCATCTCCCACAGCCGCTCGACCTGCAGCGGGTCCTCGCCGATCAGCAGGCCCTTGAGCCGCGTGTCCAGATAGGTGAGCACCGCTTCGGCGCCGCCGCCGCCGAACACCATGCTGTAGCCTAGGCCGCGTATGCCTTCGTCGGTCTCGATTTCGGCGACCACGAATTTGTGGTGCGGCCACTCGGTCGACATCGGGCGCGGCGTAGGCAGCGTCAGCAGGCAGGTCTCGACGGAAGTGATTTTCATGGCGGCACATATTTTGCGAGGAATTTCGCAAGATTGACAGCAGCTTTCACAGGAG
>JBJMWH010000484.1:0-21413 GCA_045810245.1 Burkholderiales bacterium
AGGCGCTCGCCTTCCTCACGCACGGCTATCGCAGCGAGCCGGGGGCGGTGATCAACCAGGCACTCTTCTCCCAGACCACCAGCGGAATGGTGATCGTGAAGGACATCGAGCTCTACAGCCTCTGCGAGCATCACATGCTGCCGTTCTTCGGCCGCTGCCACATCGGCTACATTCCGAGCGGCAAGGTGTTCGGCGTGAGCAAGCTCGCGCGACTGGTGGACGTCTACGCGCGCCGGCTCCAGCTCCAGGAGCGGCTCACCGACCAGATCTCGCAGGTCATCATGGAGTCGGTCAACGCGAAGGGCGTGGGCGTGATGATCGAGGCGCGCCACCTGTGCATGATGATGCGCGGCGTGGAGAAGCAGAACTCCACCATGCTCACCTCGTCCGTGCTCGGCGTGTTCCGCGATCACCTGGCCACGCGCGAGGAGTTTCTTTCGCTGGTAGGCAGGAAGTAAGGAATTAAATGGTGACTGTCACCATTTGTTTCTAAGTTCCCGGAGCTTGAGGAACACCGTGCGCGGGTCAGGCGTTTCAGGAAGATCGGGGAACGCCTCGCGGAGCTTCGCGATCACGCTTGAGCTCGTGAGGCGGAAAAAAGTGTTGATTTCGCGCTCCACCGCC
Organism: Burkholderiales bacterium; assembly: GCA_045810245.1. Classification (GTDB taxonomy): domain Bacteria; phylum Pseudomonadota; class Gammaproteobacteria; order Burkholderiales; family SG8-39; genus SCGC-AG-212-J23. The sequence continues at coordinate 625 of JBJMWH010000484.1, forward strand.
AGCGTGGACACGTAGGCGCGGCTCGGATCCTGGCCTTTCAGTTGCTCGAGCATCTCGCGTGCACGGCGGTTGTCGGGCTCGCGGCTCAGCGTGAAACGCAGGTTGTTCTCGATGTAGTCGTGCCCCGGATAGATCAGGGTTTCATCCGCAAGCTTCGCCAATTGCTGGGAGAACGTCTTGTAGAGCTCCTCCGGATGACCCCCGTTGTGGCAGTTGCCGGCCCCTGCGTTGAACAAGGTGTCGCCCGAGAAGAGCGCCGGTTGATCGGCATGAGACAGGACGCACACGTGGCTCATGGTGTGGCCAGGCGTGTCTAGGGCTTCGAGCTCGACCGTCCTGCCCACCTTGATCACGTCGCCGGCGCTCAAGCCGCGCGCCATTTCGGGAATCTTGTCCTTTGCGTTCTTGTGCGCGAGGACTTTGGCGCCCGTCTTCTGCGCGAGCGGCACGTTGCCTCCGGTATGGTCGCGGTGCTCGTGCGTGTTCAGGATCTGGGTGATCTCCCAGCCCTCGCGCTTGGCCGCCGCGAAGCACTTCTCGTGGTCGAGCGGATCGATCGCGAGCGCCTCGCCGGTCTCGGCGCAGGCGATGAGATAGTTGAAATTGCGGTAGGCGTTGCCGGTCCAGACTTGTCTTACGATCATGCCCGCTATTTAAGCAGCTTCCGCAGCACGTGGCGGCGGTTGCGCGTAAAGGGACGGACCTGCGAGGGCCAGCGGCCGGCTTCGACCGCCTTCGCCCAGGCCTCGCTCGTCAACACCTCGGCGCTTTCGAGCTCATAGTAGGCGCTGTAGCGCGGTTCGCCTTCGGCGACGATGGTCTTCTTCTCGCCGCCGAGGAACATGGTGAGCGGCTCCGTCACCCCGCGGCGGACCGACAGCACGCCCGGCACCTTGAGAAGCGTCGGGACATGCTCCGTGTCGTAGACCTCGTTGAACAGCGCCTCCTTGGCCGGGTCGACGTCCATGCTGGCGATAAAGAGGTATTTCGCTTTTGCGGGCATCCATTCTCTCCTCTGTTCAGTCCTGACCTACTATACGGCAATGACCAAGGTGGACGCGCAACCCTACGAGTTCGAGTTCGAGCCGACAAGCACCGCACTGGTCATCATCGACATGCAGCGCGACTTCGTCGACTCGGGCGGTTTCGGCGAAGCGCTCGGCAACGACGTCTCTCTGCTACGCAAGACGATTGCGCCCACGCGCAAGGTGCTCGACGCCGCGCGCCGCCGCGAGATGCTCGTCATTCATACGCGCGAAGGGCACCGCCCGGACCTTTCGGACCTGCCCGCGAGCAAGAAGCTGCGCGGCAGGCTGAAGAACGGCATCGGCGATCCCGGACCGATGGGGCGGATCCTGGTGCGGGGTGAATACGGCCACGACATCGTCGACGAGCTCAAGCCGGCGCCTGGCGAGCCGGTGGTCGACAAGCCCGGCAAGGGCGCCTTCTACGCCACCGATCTCGACTCGATGCTGCACAACCGCGGCATCCGCCAGCTGGTGGTCTGCGGTGTCACGACCGAAGTGTGCGTGAACACGACCGTGCGCGAGGCGAACGATCGGGGTTACGACTGCCTGGTGCTCGAGGACTGCGTCGGCTCGTACTTCCCGGCGTTCCAGCGCGCAGCGCTGGACATGATCAAGGCCCAGGGCGGCATTTTCGGTTGGGTCAGCGACTCGAACAAATTCATGGAAGCGCTGAAAGGGAGAACATGACAGACGCAGCGGCAACAAGGGGACCGTCAACAAGGGGAGCGGCAGCAGGCCCGGTCCGGTGGTGGGTCGCGGGCGACTGGAACGGTTTCTTCGGGTTGTTTACTAACGTCGTGCTCAACGTGATCGTGCTCACAGGCCTGTGCCTGGGCGTGGTCAATCTGCCGGCCGACACGGTATTCGGGCGCATCCTGCCGGCGCTCGGCATCGCGCTGCCGATCGGGAACCTCTACTACGCGTACCTCGCCTACAGGCTCGCACAAACGGAGGGGCGCAGCGACGTCACCGCGATGCCGTATGGGCCGAGCGTGCCGCACATGTTCATCGTGGTGTTCGTGATCATGCTGCCGGTCTACCTCAAGACGAAGGACCCGCTGCTCGCCTGGCAGGCCGGCCTCGCCTGGGCTTTCATCATCGGCGTCATCGTGCTGGCCGGCATCTTCTTCGGGCCATGGGTGCGGGCGCATACGCCGCGTGCCGCGATGCTCGGCACGCTCGCAGGCATTTCCATCGCGTTCATCTCGCTGCGCCCCGCGTTCCAGATGTGGGAAGTGCCCTGGATCGCCTTCGTCTCGCTCGCCATCGTGCTCATCAGCTGGACCGCGAATACCCGCCTGCCCTTCGGGCTTCCCGGCGGCCTCGCCGCGGTCATCGTCGGCATCGTGGTCGGCTGGGTCGCCTACTTCGCGGGCTGGAGCGAAGTGGTCAAGGCCGAGCAGGTGCGCGCTTCCTTCGGCCAGTTCGGGCTGCACCTGCCGTTCATCGGCACGGAAGCCTGGCGCGGCCTTGCCGACGTGGCGCCGCTCCTCGTCACGGCGATCCCGCTCGGCATCTACAACTTCACCGAGGCGATGAACAATGTGGAGAGCGCATCGGCCGCGGGCGATTCCTACGACCTGCGCAAGATCCTCGCCGCGGACGGCATCGGTGCCATCGCCGGCGCGATGCTCGGCAGCCCGTTCCCGCCGGCCGTGTACATCGGCCACCCGGGCTGGAAGGCGGTCGGCGGCCGCATCGGCTATTCGCTCGCCACCGGCGTGGTGATCGCGCTGGTCTGCTTTCTCGGCCTCACCGCGCTCCTGCTCGCGGTCGTGCCGCTCGTGGCGATCCTGCCGATCCTGCTCTACATCGGCCTCGTCATCGGTGCGCAGGCCTTCCAGGCTTCGCCGCAAAGCCATGCGCCCGCGGTGGTGCTGGCGATCATTCCCAACGTCGCCGCGTGGGGCCAGCTCCAGGTGGACAGTGCGCTCAACGCCGCCGGAACCTCCGCCGCTCAGGTGGGCGCCGGCAAGCTGGCCGGCTCGGGGCTCGTGTATCACGGCATGGAGCTCCTCGGCGGCGGCGCCGTGCTCGCGGGGCTGGTGCTCGGCGCGCTCGCCGCGTTCATCATCGACCGCAGGCTCAGGGAAGCGGGCCTGTGGGCGTTCGCCGGCGCGGTGCTCGCGTTTTTCGGTTTCATCCACGGCGGGCAGCTCGGCTGGGCGGTTTCGCCGCAGGTGGCGCTCGGCTATGCGCTCTTCGGCGCGGTCTGTCTTGCCGCTAGCCTCCAGGCAAAAACGACGGCGGCCTGACACAGCTTCGCCGATCCGCTAGTCGATGCCGATGTTGCGCGCGTGGATGAATTCGCCCCACGCCGCGGCTTCGCTCTTGATTTGGGATGCGAGCTCGTGCGGCGCACTGCCAACCGGCACCATGCCGGACTGCTCGTAGCGCTCCTTGAGGCTCGCCTCGCGGAGCGAGGATTGCACTGTGGCGTAGAGCTTGTCGACCACGCTCTTCGGCGTGCCCCGCGGCGCCACGAGCGCCCACCAGGTGCTGATGTTCATGGTGGGAAAACCGGCCTCGCGCGCAGAAGGCACGTCGGGATGCCGGCTCGTCCGCTGGGGTACCGCGGTGGCCAGGATGCGCAGCTTCCCTGCGTCGACATGCGCCTGGGCTCCGGAGATGAGGCCGACGAAGAGATGCACTTCGCCCGCGAGCAGGGCGGCCACGGACTGCGCGTTGCTTTTGTACGGCACGTGGGTCATGCGGATGCCGGCGAGCTGGCTCAGCATCTCGCCGGCGAGATGCGGCGGCGTGCCGGCACCCGAGGACGCGTAGTTCAGCTTGGCGGGATTGGCCCTGGCGTAGGCGACGAACTCGCCGAGTGTGCGCGCCGGGACCGCGGTGCTGGAGTACATCAGGAACGGAATGTCGAAGATCATGGTGATCGGTTCAAAGGCGCTCACCGGATCGAAGCCGATGGCCTTGTACAGGTGCTGGTTGATGGTGAAATTGTTGGTCGCGCCGAGGAGGAGCGTGTAGCCGTCGGCCGCGGAGCCCGCGACCGCGGCTGCGCCAACGTTGCCGCCGCCCCCGGGGCGCTGCTCGATCAGGATGCGCTGCCCGAGGCGAGCTTCCATCTCTGGAGCAATCAGGCGCAAGCCGTTCTCGCCGTTGCTGCCCGCGCCGTAGGGAACCACGATGCGAACCGGCTTGACCGGATAGTCCTGCGCCTGGAGCCCGTGGAGCGCCATCGCCAGCATCAGCGCCAGAGCAATTCGCATCTTCGTGGTCCTCTTCAGTGCCTGGAAATCCGGCGGCTCAACATCGCCTGGTGCGTAACCGGGCCTTCGAACGCCGGGTAGTTGGCGAAATCGCTCAATCCCTCCTTGCGCTGGGCGGAACGGCGCATCGCAAGGAGTCCATCGACGTCGTCGAACACCGCTTGCACCAGTTGCAGATAGCTCACGGCGTGCAGCCCGGCACGCGGCGTCCACGCGCTCGGGACGTACCAGTTCAAAGAACGGATGCCGGGCATGCGGTGCACGATTGGAACGTGGTGCTCGCGGTAGTAGGCGTGAAACGCGGCGGGCTCTTTCGCCGGCCCGTTGTATTGCACGAACCACGAGACCGCTTGCGGTGCCGCGTCGGGTTCGTCCGGCGCGCCAGGCGTGATGCGCTCGCAGGACATCGCCTGATGGGCGACGTGAAGCACGCCCGCTACGGCCCTGGCCACCGCGTCGAGCCGCGCCGCATCGTCCGGCTGGCTGAGCTGACAAAGGACCAGGCGCGCGTCCTGCTCGACCGGCAGCGGATCCGTGCCGGCAAGCTCGATCGGCGTGTGCAGCACGCCAACCGTCGTCGCTTGCTCCAATGCCCGCTCGACCGCGGCCGCAACCGCGGCGCGCGCCGTCGGCGCGCCATGGACGTGCAGGAAATAGCTTCCTGTCACCGCACGGACTGGAGGAACGGAACCAGCGCAGCGTTGAACGCCTCCGGCTGCTCGATATTGCACAGGTGTCCGGCCGATTCGATCATCTGCAGCTTCGCGCCTGGAATTCCCGCGGCCAGCTCGCGCGAAAGCCCTGGAGGCGTCACGCCGTCCTCGGTGCCGCAGACGACGAGCGTCGGGACCGCAACGCTCTTCAGGTCGACGTAGCTACTGCGCTCGCTGTACCCCGGCAGCTCGCCGATGCGCGTGGTGGTGCGCAGCGCCTTGAGATAGGACTCCTTGTGCAGCGCCGCGATGCTCTCGCGCAGTTGCGCGAGCACGGCGTCCGGCGCCGAGCGGCTCGCAAGCGTGGATGCGAGATCGGCCGCGATGTCGCGCGGCGCGAGACCGGCGAGCAGCGGCGCCTCGCGGCGCTTGAGAAACTCCGCTGCGTTGGTGCGCGCGTAACCGTTGCGCGTCCCGGCGAGAACCAGCGAACGGACGCGGCGCGGATGCCGCCGGTAAAAGTCCTGCGCGATCAAGCCGCCCATGGACACGCCGACCACGTGCGCCGCCTCGGCGCTGAAGTAGTCCAGAACCCGAATCAGGTCACGGCTGAACTCGCCGAAGTCGAGCTCGCCTTCATAGTCTTCACTGTCGCCATAGCCGCGCGCATCCCAGGCGGCGGCGTGGAACCCGCCGCCCGCAACCGCTTCCAGCTGGCGCTGAAAGTTGCGCCGGTTGCCGCCGATACCGTGCAGAAAGACGACCAACGGACCCGCGCCTGCATGCTCCACGGCGAGACGAGGCGAAGGCGGAACGTGAACCAGGTTCATGGCCTGTAAGATTAGCCTCGACCCCATGGCCTTCGCCACGCTCAACGGTATCCGGATTCATTATGTGATCCAGGGATCGGGGCCCCACCTCCTCATGTTCGCTCCGGGCGGGTTCCGCTCGGTGATCTCGCGCTGGACGGCACAGGGGGGTAAGCGCGAATGGAAGGAGATGGACGGCCTCGCCGCGCTCTCGCGCCATTTCACCTGCATTGCCTACGACCGGCGCGAGTCCGGCCTCTCCGGCGGGCGCGTCGAGCCGCTGACCTGGGAGCTCTACGTGCGGGAAGCGAAGGCGCTGTTCGACCTCGCCGGCGCATCCGAGGCCCATGTGCTCGGAAGCTGCATGGGTGCAGCGCTCGCGCTCGCCTTCGCGGTGCGCCATCCCACGGCGTGCAAGAGCCTGCTCCTGCACTGGCCGGTCGGCGGCTATCGCTGGATGATGAAGGGCCACACTTTCTTCCGCCGCCACCTCGACTTCGTGCGTGCCAACGGTCTTCAAGCGGTGGTCGCACGCGCCCCTCAGGGCGATAATTTCTGGCTCGATCCCGAGATCGGCCCCTGGGGTTCCCCCGCCGGGGTTTATCCCGAGTTCGCCTCCGAGCTCGTCAAACAAGACCTGAAAACCTACTTAAATACGACAGAGCGAAGCCGCGACGCGCTTTTCAACGACACCATGCCCTCGGGCGCGAGCGGCGAGGAGCTGATGGAAATCAAGACCCCCGCGCTCGTTCTTCCGGGCAACGATTCGTCGCATGCCTACTCGGCGTCCGTGGCGTTGAAGGAGCTGATGCCGCAGGCCGTGCTGTGGGAGCTCCTGCCCGAGCGGCAGAACGGCCGTAACACGCTCGAGGAAATTCTGCGTTTTACCGCCTATCTCGATAGCCGGGCGAGCGCGCGCTCGTAGTACGAAAGATCGAAGTACTTCTCCGGAGCGGCCGGCGCACGGCCAGCTTCCATCTCGGCGCGCAGCGCGAGCATGTTGTCGAATCCCTGGCGGTCGAAGCGTGCATCGGGCGTGAAGCCGCGCGCAGGGTCGGCGAGCAGGCGCCAAGTGCGCTCGGCGATGTCGCGGGAGAGCTTGAGCTTCTCCATCAGAAGGGCGACCGATTCGTCGCGGTTTCCCCTCTGTAGCGACCAGCGCAGCGATTCCACGTACGCGGCGATGAAGCGCTCGAGGAGCGGCGCATTCGCGTTCGCCCAGGCGCGCTGTACGAACGCGCCGTTCGCCTGGTAAGGGCCGAGCATGTCGACCGTGTTGCCCAGGCTTTTCAACCCGACCTGCTCGGCCTGGATCGTGAACGGAAGATTGAGGATCGCAGCGGCGTTCTCCTTGTCGTCAACCATGGCTTTCAGGCGCAGCTCGCCGCGGCCGACGGGCTTCACCACGTAGTCTTTGCCGGCGGCGAGGCCGTGCTTGAGCAGGATCTTCTTTGCAAGGAGCGCATAGGCCGTGTCGGGCGCATCCACGACGAGGAGCCTGCCGCGCAGGTCCTCGAAGGAGCGCACGTAGGGCTGAACGAAGAATTCATTCATGCCGCTGTCGCCGCCGGTCACGATGATGACGTCTTGCCCCGCCACCTCGACCATCGCGACCGCGTTGTCGACCGCGGCCAGCGCCACGTCGATGGTCCCCGCGGCGAGGCCCTCGCGCTGCCGGGTCGAGTTCTCGGTGAAGGAGAGCTCGATCGCGATGTCGTGGCGGGCGAAGATGCCCTTCGCGACCCCGGCATGCAACGGTAGCGCCTTCGCATTCGGGAACGCGTTGACGCGCAACCGCTGCGGCTCGGCCGCAGTCGCTAGACAAAAAGAAACCAGAGAAGCCGCGAAAAGCGCTAGAAGGCGTGCCATGAATCGCAGGGTACTAGAATTAGACGATGTTGAAACTCAGCGTCATTGGTGTCACGGCGGCGCTGCTCCTCGGCGCAACGCAACCCGCCTCGCCGGAGTCAACGCCCGCCCCGTCCGCCAGCGGCTATCCCTCGCGCCCGATCCGGCTGGTCGTGCCGTTCCCGCCGGGGGGCTCAACCGACATCCTCGCTCGCGCGCTCGGCGAAAAGCTGTCGCAAGGGCTGGCCCAGCCGGTGGTGATCGACAACCGTCCGGGCGCCGGCGGCTCGATCGGCGCCGAAGCCGTAGCGCGCGCGGCGCCCGACGGCTACACGCTCATGATGGGGCACCTCGGCACGCTCGCGGTGAATCCCGCGATCTACAAGAACCTTCCGTACGACCCGGTCAGAAGCTTCGCGCCGGTATCGCTCATGGCGATCGTGCCGAGCGTGCTGGTCGTGAACCCGTCGCTGCCGGTGACAAGCGCCGCCGAGCTGATCGCCTACGCCAAGGCTCATCCGGGGAAGCTCGCCTACGGTTCGGCCGGCAGCGGCAGCACCTCTCACCTGACGACCGAGTACTTCAAGCTGGTCACCGGGACCGACATCCTGCATGTCCCGTACAAAGGCGTCGGGCCGATGCTCACCGACCTCGTCTCGGGACAGCTCTCGATGGGCCTGAACGGCGCGCCCGCGGTGATGGCGCACGTCCATGCCGGAAGGCTGCGCCCGCTTGCGGTCACGAGCGTCAGGCGCCTGGAGGCGCTTCCCCAGGTGCCGACCCTCGACGAAGCGGGCGTGCACGGATTCGACGCCTCGGGCTGGTATGGCGTGGTGGCGCCGGCGGGCACGCCGCAGGCGATCGTGGCGAGGCTCAACGCCGAGATCGGCCGGGCGATGCAGACGCCCGAGCTGCGCTCGCGTCTCGACAACGAAGGCGCCCTGCCGGCGCCGGGAACGCCCGAGGCGTTCGGCGCGTTCATCCGGTTCGAGATCGCGCGCTGGGATGCAGTCCTGAAGCGCGCCGGCGTTCAGCAGCAGTAAGCGTCAGCGCACGAGCTTCGCGCCGGCCTCCTGCAGGATGCCGCGCATGCGCCCGGTGAACTCGTCGTAGAACTTGGTGAGCTCGGCCGCGTTCTGGTAGCCGTCCTCGAACTGGTTGTCGGCCAGGAACTTCTTCCACGACGCAGTCTGCGTAAGCTTGTGGAACAGGTCGTCCCAGTAGGCGACGTTTTCCTTCGGGATCCCGGGCGGCGCCACCACGCCGCGGACCTGCGGCACCGACGGAATGTCGAAACCGGCCTCCTTCAGCGTCGGCACGTTGGGGAAGCCCGGCAGGCGCTTGTCGGTCACCTGCGCCAGCACGCGCATGCTGCCGGCGCGAATGTGCTCGCCCGCCTCGGCCGGCTCGATGACCATCATGTTGACGTGGCCGCCGAGCAGCGCGGCGATGCGCTCGCCGCCGCCGGGGAACGAGATGAAGGCCCACTGCGCGCCGGTGCTCCTCTGCAGGAGCTGCCGCACGATGTTGTCGCGGCTCGTGACCGAGCCGCCCGACTGTTTGAGCTGTCCCGGGCTTTTCTTCGCCGCTGCGATGAAATCCGGGAGGCTCTTGTACGGAGCGTCGGCCTTGACCGCGATCACCGCGGGCTCGAGCACCAGGCGCGCGATCGGAGTCAGGTCTCTCAGGGTGACCTTGGCTTCGGCGCTGGTGAGGGGCCCCGTGAGCCACACTCCGGTGAAGAAGCCGATCGTGTTCTGGTCGCCCTTCTTCTCCGCGAGATAGGCCGCGGCCACCGCACCGCCCCCGCCGGGCTTGTTCACGACCTGCATGCGCACCGGCAGGAGCTTCTCCTTCTCCACCATGAGCGCCACCGCGCGCGCCAGCACGTCGCTGCCGCCGCCCGGACCGGTGTGCACCACCGCTTCCACCGGGCGCGTCGGCTTGAAGCCTTGCCCCTGCGCGGGCGAGTGCAGGCCGCCGAGCGCGGCAAGCGCAGCGGCGCCGGCAAACACGATTCGCATTTTCATCGAGCACTTCCTCCTTTGGTTACTCGAGCGCCTGCAAGCGCCAGGCGTTGAGCTTGTTGAACATAGGGATGAGCAGGATCAGCGCCGCGAGCGCGAGCATCGCGGCGCTGATCGGCCGAGTGGCGAGGATCGCGAGATCGCCCTGCGACATCATGAGCGACTGGCGCAGCGCGCGCTCCATGCCGCCGCCCAGGACGAGGCCCAGGATGAGCGGCGCCGCCGGATAATCGAGCCTGCGCATGAGGTAGCCGAGCACGCCGAACGCGACTACGAGCGAGACATCGAACAGGCTTCCCGAACCGCTGTAGACGCCGACGATCGAGATGCCGATGATGAGCGGGTAGAGGACGTAGTCCGGCGTGCGCAGCACCTGCGCGAAGAGCGGCACCAGCGGCAGATTGAGCACGAGCAGCATGACATTGCCGATGTACATGCTCGCCACCAGGCCCCAGAACAGCGAGGGGTTCTCCGAGATGAAAAGCGGCCCCGGCCTGAAGCCCCACAGCACGAGCGCGGCGAGCAGCACCGCCGTGGTTCCCGAGCCGGGAATGCCGAGCGTGAGCAGCGGCACGAGCGCCCCGCCGGTCTCCGAGTTGTTCGCGCCCTCGGGGGCGGCGACGCCCTCGACCGCGCCCTTGCCGAATTCGTGCGGGCGCCGCGACACCGCCTTCTCCACGCCGTAGGAGATGAACGAAGCGATGGTGGACCCCGCGCCCGGGAGAACGCCGATCAGGAACCCGAGCACCGAGCCGTTCACGAACGCGAAGCGGCAGTCCTTCAGGTCCTGGAGGGTCGGCAGCAGGTTGCGCAGGCCTTTCGGCACGGGCAGCGCACCGCCGGCGGCGCGGCCTTCCATGCACGCGAGCACCTCGCCGAGCGCGAACACGCCGATGGCGACCACCACGAAGTCGATGCCCGAGAGGAGCTCCAGGCGCCCGAAGGTAAAGCGCGAAGTGGTGCTGAAGGGGTCGGTGCCGATGCCGGAGATCCACAGCCCGACCAGCATGGCGAGCAGCGCCTTCAGCATCGAGCGCCCCGCGAGCAGCACCACCATCGCCAGGCCGAGCGCCATGAGCGAGAAATACTCCGGCGCGCTAAAGGCGAGCGCCACCTTGGCGAGCGGCGGCGCGATGAGCATCAGGCCAAGCACGCCGACCGTGCCGGCGATGAACGAGGCGATCGCCGCGATGCCGAGTGCCGCGCCGGCGCGGCCCTTGCGGGCCATCGCATAACCGTCGAGGCAGGTGACGACCGAGGCGGATTCGCCGGGGACGTTCAGCAGGATCGAGGTGGTCGAGCCACCGTACTTGGCGCCGTAGTAGATGCCCGCGAGCATGATCATCGCGCCGGCGGGATTCATCAGGAACGTGAGCGGCAGGAGCATCGCGATGGTGGCGGGCGGGCCTAGGCCTGGCATGACGCCCACGACCGTGCCGAGCACCACGCCGACGAAGCACCAGAACAGGTTCGCCGGCTCGAGGGCGACCGCGAAGCCATGCATCAGCCCGGAGAGAATGTCCACGCTACGGAAGGTTCACGCCGAGAAGCAGCGGGAAAATCAGGTAGAACGCTCCGGCAAGGCCGACCGCAACGGCGGCGGCAACCGGCCAAGAGCGCCGATACATCACCGACACGATGAAGAAGGCGAGCGCCGCGAAGCCGATCGCGAAGCCCACGAGCTTGAACAGCGCGACCGCGACTGCGAGCGCAGCCGACACCGCGGCCGCGCGGCCCGCGCCGCGCCAATCCACGACCTCGGATTGCGCGCGCAGCAGGCTCGAGGCGACGAGGGCAGCCGAGAGCACCAGCATCGCGATGCCGTACCAGAGGGGGAAGAATCCCGCGCCGGGACCATCGGGCCCGGTGTAATCCCAGCCCGAGGCCTGGACGATGATGTAGGCCCCGAGGACGGCGAGCGCAAGCCCCGACCAGAGGTCGGCGTTGCGGGCCGTCATCACTTCGACTTGGCTTTCTTCTTGGCCTTCTTCTGCGCAGCAGGTTTCTTCGCAGCAGGTTTCTTGTATCTGCCTTTCGGCACGAGCTCACAGACGGTCCCGCCCGGCGCGCGGAACTTCACCGGAATGACGCCGGGATCGCTGATGATCTCGCAGCCGTACGACCTGACCTGCTTTGTCGCGGCGTCGACGTTGTCCACCTCGACGGCGAAGTGGTGGATGCAGGGCCCCTCGCCGGCGGCCTTCGCTTCCGCCGATTCGGTGTCGGCGTCGTACTTGATGAGCGCGACGTCGAGCACGCCGTCGGAGAGGTGGCGCGAGGTGTGGTCGCGCACTTTCTCGGTGTTCATCTCCTTGAAGCCGAACACCTTCTGGTAGAACTCGGTGGTGCGCTCGAGGTCGTCGACCTTGAGCGCGAGATGCACGATGCGATTCATTGAACTCCTCTCTAAACGCGAAGCAACGGGCGGAGGCTCCGCACGTCATCGATCCTGTCCAGGTTCCACACCGCGTCGCAGAGCCTGCGCGCCTTGCCGCGGCCGATCGCCGGCGCGAGAAGATCGTAGCTTTTCGCGTCGACCTCGGCGCGCGTCATGGGATTGTCGGGGGTGCCGCGCACGGCGCGCGTGTGGTGCTGCAGGCGCCGGCCGTCGGCGAGCTCGAGCTCGACGATGCCCTGGCGGCTCGGCATGGCGGCCGACATCGCGTCGTCGCCCAGAAGCTCCACCTTCTCCCGGACCGCTACGACCCGCCGATCGCGCATGCGCTTCTCGTCGTGAGAGGACTTGAAGCTGACCGTGCCGTCGAGCAGCATCACCGCGCACATGTGCTGCATGCATATATCGGGCATGTCGCGATTGTCCACCGTGTTCGCGCCTTGGTGCGCCACCCGAACGACCACGCGAACCACGTCGCGGGGTTTCAAACAATTTTCTTTTATCAGTACCAAAAGCGAATCCAGCGGCGCCTGGATCGGCGAGCCGACCGACCAGCGCTTGATGCTGGCGTTCAGAATCTCGAACGTTTCGCCCAGGCCGCGGACCAGCACCTGCGCTTCGCCGGGATAGGCGACAAAGAAGCTCCGCTCGCCGGAGAACACATCCTCGACGCCCGAGAGGCCGTGCGCCGCCATCGCGGCGGCGGTGACGCCGTTGCGCGCCGGCATGCCGCCGAAATCGAACGCCTTCTCGATGTGCTCCGGATCGCGCATCCAGCAGGAGATGCCCGAAGCCTGCTGCGCTGCGTACGACAGGGCGTGGCGCACCTGGGGCGCCTTCAGGCCCGCGAGCGCCGCGGCCGCGGCGGCCGCGCCGAACGTCGGGCCGAAGCTGTGCGTCGAGTGACCCGCCTCGCGAAATCGGTAGGGATCGAGCGAGAGCGTCAGCCGGCACCCCACGTCGTAGCCAAGCGCGACCGCGCGCAGCAGGGCGGCGCCGCCGCGCCGCTCGCGCTCGGCCATGGCGAGCGCCGCCGGCACCACGCCGCAGCCGGGGTGGGTGAGCGAAGCTGCGTGCGAGTCGTCGGTCTCGTCCGCGTGCGCGGACATGCCGTTCGCCAGCGCCGCGTTGACCGCGTTGGTGACGATCCGGCTGCCGACGACGCAGGCCTCCTTCGCGCCGCCGAGCGACTTCACATAGGAAATCGCCTTGCGGCCGGGAAGCAGGCGCGACCCGGACACCATCGCGGCCAGCGTGTCCAGGACGTGGTGCTTCGTCTTCTCGACCACCGCGGCCGGGAGCGGCTTACGTGGCGACTGCGCTATATAGGCGCTCAGCTCCGACATCAGCGGCGACAGCGACTGCCTGTTCATGGCATGAGGTTGCCGCCGTTCACGTGGATCGACTGGCCGGTCACGTAGCGCATGTCGGGGCCGCACAGGGTGCGCACCATGGCGGCGATCTCCTCCGGCTCGCCGCGCCGGCCGATCGGCGGCAGCGCGCGGCGGTGCTGCGGGCGCTCGGGCGCCCCCGGCAGGCCGCGTACCGTCTCGATGGTTCCCGGAACCACGCAGTTGACCGTGATGTGATGCGGCGCAAGGTCGATGGCGAGGGCGCGCGTCAGGCCGGCCAGTCCGGCTTTTGCGGTAATGACGTGGGCGCGGCCATCCGCGCCTTTATGAGCCGTGAGACCGCCGATATTGATGATCGTCCCTCCACCGGCCCTGACCAGGTGTGGGAGCGCGGCCTGCGTGCAAAGGAAAGCACCGTCCAGGACGATCGAGAGCACGCGGCGCCAGTCCTCGAACCGGACCTCGGCGAACGGAGTCTCGGCGCGCACTGCAGCGTTGTTGACGAGGATGTCGAGGCGCCCGAAGCGCGTCAGCGTCGCCTCTACCATCGCCGCGACCGCCCGGGGATCGGTGACGTCGGCGATATGCACGGCGGCACCGGCCCCCGCCGATTCGATCATGGCGCGGGTGTTCTCGGCCTCGGCACGCGAAGTATTGGCATTCACCATCACCGAGGCACCGCCCGCCGCGAGCGAGCGCGCGATCGCGCGCCCGATGTTGCGCGCCGCGCCGGTGACGAGGGCCACCTTCCCGGCCAATTCGGTCCCCGGGGTCATTCCGACAGTGCTCGGCATTTCCTTAGGGTACTAAAATGCGCAACCTAAGAGGCGAAACAATCGGCACGATTCTGAAGTGGAGCTTGGCGGCGACGCTCGCCTGCGCGGCGACGGCTGCGCTCGCCCAAACCTTTCCCGAGAAGCCGATCCGCTTCGTCGTCGGCTTCACGCCGGGCGGCCCGAGCGACATCCTCGCGCGCGCGCTCGGGCAAAAGCTCGGCGAGCGCTGGAACCAGCAGGTCGTGATCGAGAACCGTCCAGGCGCCGGCGGCAACGTGGCGGCCGAGGCCGTAGCGAGGAGCGCGCCCGACGGCTACACCTGGCTCCTCGGCAACAACAGCATCCTCGCCACTAACCAGAGCCTGTATCGGAGCCTCGGCTACGACCCGGTCAGGGATTTCGCTCCGGTGTCGCTGGTGGCGGTGCAGCCGAACATCCTGGTGGTCAATCCGCAGCTCCCGGTGAAATCAGTAATGGAATTGATTTCTTTTGCGCGAGAGCATCCCGGCAAGCTGAACTACGCATCTTCCGGGAGCGGCGCGGCTGCGCATCTCGCCGCCGAGCTCTTCAAGACCATGGCGGGCATCGAACTGGTGCACATACCCTACAAGGGCGCCCAGCCCGCCCTCACCGACGTCATCGCCGGCCAGGTGCAGGTCATGTTCGCCACCTCCGCATCGGTGATTCCGTTCATTCACGCCGGCAAGCTGCGCGCCTTGGCGGTCACGACCGCTCGACGCTCGGCCAGCGTTCCGGACCTGCCGACGGTGGCCGAGGCGGGCCTGCCCGGCTTCGAGGCGGTCACGTGGCACGGCGTGGTGGTCCCCGCCGCAACGCCGGCGCCGCTCGTGGAGCGGCTGAACCGCGATATCGTCGGAGCCCTGGCACAGCCGGATCTGCGCGAGCGCCTGGCGGGGCTCGGCGCCGAGGTGCAGGCCGGAACGCCGCGCGAGTTCGCAGACTATATTGCCAGCGAGATTCCCAAGTGGTCCAAGGTGGTGCGGGACTCGGGCGCAAAAATCGAATGACAAGGAGAAGAGAATGACTAAATCAGGCAAGCTTTTTACCGCGGCCGCACTCTCGCTTGCATGCATCCAAGGCGCAAGCGCAGTCGAGGTCAAAGTCCTCAGCGCCGGCGCGCTCGAGCCCGGCATGAAGGCGGCCGCGGCAGAGTTTCAGAAGGCGAACGGCCACTCGGTGAAGATCACATTCAACACCGCTCCGCAAATCCGCAAGCGGATCGCCGACGGCGAGGTCCACGACGTGGTGGTGGCGCCGCCCGCGGTCATCGATGAATTCACCAAGACCGGCAAGCTCGGCCAGGATCGCGCCGCTGTCGGCCGGGTCGGAATGGGCGTCGCCGTGAGGCCCGGCGCGCCGGCACCCGACATCTCCAGCTCCGAAGCGCTCAAGAAATCGGTGCTCGATGCCGAATCGCTCGTCTTCAACCGCGCCTCGACCGGAATCTACCTGGAGAACCTGCTGAAAAAGATGGGGGTCTACGATCAGGTCGAGAAGAAAACCACGCGCTACGACGATGCAGCGGCCGTCATGGAGCATGTCCTCAAGGGCAAAGGACGCGAAATCGGCTTCGCGCCGATTACGGAGATCCTGCTGCACCGCGAGCGCGGCCTGCGGCTGGTCGGTCCGCTACCCGCCGAGGTGCAGAACTACACCAGCTATGCCGCCGGCATCATGACGGGCGCAGCCTCTGGGGCCGCCGCCCAGGAATTCGTCCGCTACCTCGCGACGCCGGCGGCCAAGAAGATATTCGCCGCCGCGGGCATCGAATAGCTCAGCGCGCGAATAGCTAGGGGGAAAACTCCAGCACGTCGAAGCCGTTCACCCGGTCGACGATGTAGACGAGTCCCCTCGCGTCGACATCGACGTCGTTGGTTTGCGGCGCGGCCTGGCCCGACGCCGGCTCCGGGATGAAGTGGCCGACTTCGCGTGGCGCGAGCGGATCGGCGACATCGACGATGCGCAGGCCGCCCGCGAACCACGTGCAATACACGAGCGTATCGCTCATGTGCTCCTGGAACTGGTGCGCGCCGAAGCGGCCCGGCGCCGACCGGCTCCAGGGCGAGTCCAGCTCGCTCACCTCGAACAGAGACAGGGGCTCTATCTTCTTTAAATTCGTAACATCCAACACCCACAGGCAAGCGTGCGGGCGGCCGCGCCGGCGCTCCATCTCCGCGGCGCTGTGCGCGTGGTCCTCCTCGTCGATCGCCACCGCGATCGAGCGCCCGCCGAGCTCGACCGGCACCGGCATAAAGGTGTGCGAGGGCTCCGGAAACGGCGGGTGATAGTTGTATTCGCCGACGGTGCGCGGCGCGCGGATATCGGAGACGTCGATGACGCGCAAGCCCGCGTGCCAGCAGCCGGCCCACAGGCGATCCCCAAATCGCAGGGCGTGATGCAGGCGATTGCGCCGCCCCGGCCAATGCGGCTTCTCGCCCCCGGCGACGTACTGGCCCGGCATCCACCACCGCGACACTTCCTCCGGTTGCGCCGGGTCACGCAGGTCGTAGATGACGAGTATGTTGCCGACGAAGCCGGCCATCTCCGTCGAGATGTAGGCGTAGCGCGCGTCCACATCGAAGCGATGCACGCCCCGGCCGCCGGTTTTTTGAAACTTCACGAGGCGGGGTGCCTCTTTCCTCGTTACGTCGTAAATTCTGAAACCGCCGCCGTCGTAGGGCTCAGCTTGAGCCTGCAAGTCGCCCTGCTGGCGGTTGGGGCCGTTCTGCTCGCTGTTCACGAAAAGGAGATCACCGACCACGCGCGCCTTGTGGCTGTGGGATCGCGGATCCTCGAGATGGATCTGCGAAACCAGGCGTGGCTTGCGCGGGTCGGACACATCGAGAATCGACGTGCCGAGCCGGGCGCGGTTCGGGAGGTGGCCGACGTAGGCGTAATTGCCTTCGACGCGCACCTGCCCCGCGCCGGGCAGGTCGCAGCGCCCGAGTCGCCCTACGTTCCGAGAAAGCGAGACTTCAGTCGTCGGCAAGCAGTCCGACCAGCAGCGTCTTGCCGACAAGCACGGCGGTGATGGCGTGGGCAGCACGCGTGGGATGGATGCCGTCCCAAAAGAGGTGGCGGTCGGGCTGCTGGCACTGGAACGGCGGCACGTTGGGCTTGATGCAGGCCGCGGTGACGTCGTTCAGGCCGAACTTGGCCGGGCTTGCGACGATGTTGTTGATTTCGGTGAAGGCGTCGAAGCGCACGATATCGATCCCGGGCAGCGCCGCGCGCACCTGCGCCAGCGCGGCGTCGAGACCCTGCCTGAAGCCGAAGCTCAACGCAGTGGCCGCCCCGAGGACGTCGACACCGGGTGTCACTGCAGCTACCGCGCGTACGGCCGGTGTGACCGCGATGTTCGGTGAATTCCACACCAGAAACTTGCGGGCGCCCGCGTCGTAAAGAATCCCCATGTGATTCGCGATGGAACCGACCGCGGCGGCAATGACCGTGGGGTCGCCCAATTGAAGCGCATCGCGCACATCGTTTCCACCCAGCGCGATGACGTAAAGCGCATCGGAAGGTGCGTGGCTGCGCACGTCGCCGAGGAATTCGCTTACCTGAGCCGCGAGATGGAAGTCTCCGACTGGTCGCGCCCGCGCCCCACCCACGGCGTAGTTCGATGCCTTCGGATGGCCCGGGGCGAAGGCAGGGCCTACGCTCGCGGCGAGCCCGATCGATCTTGCGAGGTCCTCGACCCAGGTCGGCCCGTTGCTGAAATGGTTGCCGCCCTTGGCATAAGGAGCGTCCGGAATCAGGGTGAGCAGCTCTTCCGGCGTCGTCATTCCGTACGTGGGCGGGGTGAGATGCTGTCCTGTCAGCGCGAAGGCATTCCCCGGGTCGGACAGGCTGTCGCCGAACACCACGATCTGGTCGAACGGGCGGTGCAAGCCGTCGGCGTCGGCCCAGATAGGCGCCAGTGCGACGAACGCGAACAGGATCGAAGTCAGCCAGGACTTCGCGCGCGCTGAGTGAATACTCATGGTTGCCCTCCCCGGGCGTAGTGTCTTCTTGCGAAGGTCTAGGCCACGCTACAGAACCGAGACTGCAACGTCAATCCCGATCGGGATGTAGAACCATGACCAAAAAAAAGGGCGTCCAAGGACGCCCTTTTGAAAGCTGCGTGAAAGCGCCGCTTAAGGATTGCCGGCTGCGGCGGCCTGCTCCGTCGGTGCCGGCTGGGGCTCGGGTGCGGGAGCCTCGGGCGCGGCGGCGGCCGGAATGTCGGCCAGCACCGGCTCGGCGGCCTGCGCCTTGCGGATGTTGTGATACGCGAGGCCGGTGCCCGCCGGGATCAAGCGCCCGACGATCACGTTCTCCTTCAGCCCCCTCAGCTCGTCGCGCTTGCCCATGATTGCCGCCTCGGTGAGCACGCGGGTCGTCTCCTGGAAGGAAGCCGCGGAGATGAACGAGTCCGTGGATAGCGAAGCCTTGGTGATGCCGAGCAGGATGTTGCGGAAGGTGGCCGGCTGCTTGCCCGCCTTCAGCGCCTTCTCGTTCTCCTCGAGCAGCTCGGCGCGCTCCACCTGCTCGCCCTGCAGGAACGGCGTGTCGCCCGGGCTGTCGACCTCGATGCGCCGCAGCATCTGCCGCACGATCACCTCGATGTGCTTGTCGTTGATCTTCACGCCCTGCAGACGGTACACGTCCTGCACTTCGTCGGTGATGTAGCGCGCGAGCGCCTCGACCCCGAGGAGCCGCAGGATGTCGTGCGGATCCGCCGGGCCGTCGACGATCGTCTCGCCCCTGTTCACGACCTGGCCGTCGTGCGCGGTGATGTGCTTCTCCTTCGGGATCAGGTACTCGTGCGCGGCGCCGTCGAAGTCGGTGATGATCAGGCGCTGCTTGCCCTTGGTGTCCTTGCCGAACGAGACCGTGCCGGTCACCTCGGCGAGCAGGCCCGCGTCCTTGGGCGAGCGCGCCTCGAAGAGCTCGGCTACGCGCGGCAGGCCACCCGTGATGTCGCGCGTCTTGGACGATTCCTGCGGGATGCGCGCGAGCACGTCGCCCACGTTCACCTGCTGGCCGTTCTTCACCGTGATGATGGCGCCGATCTGGAAGGTGTAGTTCACCGGGGTATCGCCCGTGGCGAGCTTCACTTCCTTGCCGCCGGCTCCGATGAGCTTCACGGCGGGCCTCAGGCCCTTGGTGGCCGAGGTTCCGCGTCGCTTCGGGTCGATGACGACGAGGCTCGAAAGGCCGGTGGTCTCGTCGATCTGCTTGGCGACGGTCACGCCCTCCTCGACGTTCTCGAAGCGAGTCTCGCCGGCGTACTCGGTGATGATCGGGCGGGTGAGCGGATCCCAGGTAGCCAGGACCTGCCCCGCCTTCGCCTTGGCGCCGGACTCGACCGTGAGGGTCGCGCCGTACGGCACCTTGTGGCGCTCGCGCTCGCGGCCGTTGTCGTCCGAGATCACGATCTCGCCGTTGCGCGAGATGACCACGATCTCGTTGCGCGCATTGGTCACGTGCCGCATGGTGTTGGTGAAACCCACCACGCCGTTCGACTTCGCCTCGACCGAGCTCGCCACGGCAGTGCGCGAAGCCGCGCCCCCGATGTGGAAGGTGCGCATCGTGAGCTGGGTCCCCGGCTCGCCGATCGACTGCGCGGCGATCACGCCAACGGCCTCGCCCACGTTGACACGCGCTCCACGGCCCAGGTCACGGCCGTAGCAGGAGGCGCAGAGGCCGTATCGGGTGTCGCAGGTGAGGGGCGTGCGCACCTTGACCTCGTCGACGCCGGCCTTCTCGATGCGCTCGACGCTGTCCTCGTCGAGCAATCCACCCGCCGGCACCAGGATCTCCTGGCTCTCGGGGTTGAAGACGTCCGCGGCCACGACGCGGCCGAGGATGCGCTCGCGCAGCGCCTCGACGACCTCGCCACCTTCGACCAGGGCCTTCATGGCCATGCCGGTGGGGGTGCCGCAGTCCTCCTCGATCACCACCAGGTCCTGGGTCACGTCGACCAGGCGGCGCGTGAGGTAGCCCGAGTTGGCGGTCTTGAGCGCCGTGTCTGCGAGGCCCTTGCGGGCGCCGTGCGTCGAGATGAAGTACTGCAGGACGTTCAGGCCCTCGCGGAAGTTCGCCGTGATCGGCGTCTCGATGATCGAGCCGTCCGGCTTGGCCATGAGGCCGCGCATGCCCGCCAGCTGGCGGATCTGCGCCGCGGAGCCGCGCGCGCCCGAGTCGGCCATCATGTAGATGGCGTTGAAGGACTCCTGGTTGACCTCCTTGCCCTTGCGGTCGGTGACCTTCTGGTTGCCCAGCTGGTCCATCATCGCCTTGGCGATCTGGTCGCCGGCGCGGCCCCAGATGTCGACCACCTTGTTGTAGCGCTCGCCCTGGGTCACCAGGCCCGAGTTGAACTGGCGCTCGATCTCCTTGACCTCGGCCTCGCTCTTCTGGATGAACTCCGCCTTCTGGTCCGGAATCAGCAGGTCATCGACGCAGATCGACAGGCCCGCGCGGGTGGCGAAGGTGAAGCCGGTGTACATCAGCTTGTCCGCGAAGATCACCGTCTCGCGGATGCCGCAGCGCCGGAACGCCTCGTTGATGAGCTTGGAGATCTCCTTCTTCTTCAGCGGCTTGTTGATCAGCGCGAAAGACAGGCCTGCGGGCAAGATCTCCGAGAGGAGTGAGCGGCCCACGGT
>JBJMWH010000485.1:0-3229 GCA_045810245.1 Burkholderiales bacterium
GTACGAGAGCGGCACGGTGATGGCCGCGACGCGCCCTTCCAGCCTGTCCAGGGCGGCGAGGAGCTCGGCGGGGGTCTTCTCGCGCAGGCCGGCGTCGCTCTCGATCTGGCGGAGGTTGCGATACCAGCGGAAGACGCGCGAGCGGATGCGGAACGCGTAGAGCGGCGGCACCAACCGCGAGAGCGGGATCAGTACCGCGATGATGGAGAAGAGCGCCACCCACATCCGGTCGATCAGGTTGGCGAGCCAGAACGGCAGATAGCGCTGCAGCAACGGCGGCCCGCTCTGGTAATAGCGCGCGGCATCCTTGGCGAGCGCGAATTCGCTCTGGCGCGAGTTCGGGAAGGTCCCGGCGCGCGCGATCCATCCCGGTCCGCTGTGGATGCGCGCGGCCGCCTGGACGAAGAGCTGCACCAGCGCGGGATGGATGTCTTCGCGCGCCAGGAGCGAGGTGGTGGTGGCGATCAACGTGGTGTCCGCGGGCGGCACGTCGCGCGCGATGTCCACGACGCCGCGCGGCAGCACCACCGGGCTCAGGAACGGGTAGCGCCGCGCATAGCTTTCCGCCTGCAGGTACTCGTACAGCCGGATGCCCGGCGTCTGCAGCAGCATCTGCACCATGGGCGATTCGGGTGGTGATACGAGCACCGCGGCATCGAGCTCGGCGCCAAGCAGCGCCACGACGGCCGCCGTTTCGTCGAGGTTGGAGCGCTTGAGCTCGTCGCGCTCGACCAAGTTGGCGGCGAAGATGCGTCCGGTGATCCCGGGGGTGCCGCTGCCGCGCACGCCGACGTTCACGCGCCAGCCGCGCATCTGCGGCAGCGCGCTGACGAGGGCGTCCTTGCCGAGCTTTTTCGCCGACTCGGCGCGGTAGAAGATCCAGACCGGATCGTAGGCGACCGTGCCGAGCGAGACCAGCTCCTCCATGTCCTCCTTCTTCTTGTCGTCCGCGGCGAGGCTGCCGTCGTTCGAGCCGCCCTGGACGAAGGCGACGTCCACCTTCTCCTTCGGGTCGCGCAGCAGGCGGCGGTTCTGCAGCGAGCCCATGGTCTGCCGAAGCTCCACGCGGATGCCGTAGCGCTTGAGCTCGGCCGCGTAAAGCTCGCCCCACTTGGCATACGCGCTGTTCTCCGGACCGGTGGCGAGCACCACCCGCTTGGGCGGCGTCGGATCGAGCATTGCATAGGCCGCGACCAGCAGCGCGACCGCGATCAATACGAACGGGCCGAAGGTCAGCATGAGGTCGCGCACCGACACGAGCGCGACGCGGATGACGCGGGGCAAGGCTAGGGACTCGAGATGAATTGCACCTTGGCCAATCTAGCACGCGCTAGAATCCGCCGCATGAAACACATCGAGAAGAAACATCGCATCGGCCTGCTGGTGCCGTCGTCCAACTCGACGCAGGAGCCCGAGTTGGTGCAGATGCTGCCCGAGTCGGTCTCGCTGCACGTCGCGCGGCTCAGCCTGAGCCGGATCGATGCCGACTCGACGGTCAGCATCGTCGCCGAGCTGGAAAAGGAAAGCCGCAAGCTTGCCGACGCGGCGGTCGACATCGTGGTGCTGGCGGCGACCGCGCCATCAACGCGGCTGGGCAAGGGCTACGACGCGCAGCTCATCCGGCGCATGGAGGAAGCCTCGGCAAGGCCGGCGACCACCGCGGCGACGGCGATGCTCGACGCGTTCGCGACGCTCGGCGTGCGGCGCGTGGCGCTGGCCGCAGCCTGGAGCGAGACCACCAACAAGTGGGTCGCGGCGTTCCTCGAATCGCATGGCATCGAGGTGTTGAGCCAGTTGGCGATGGGTGTCGTGAGCAACAACGAAGTGGGCCGGCTGCATCCGGATACGGCTTTCGAGCACGGCCGCAAGGCCGACTGCGCGGACGCCGACGCGGTGGTCCTCGCCTGCGGGAACTGGTGGACCGCCAGCATCGTGGAGTCCCTCGAGCGGACGCTCGGAAAGCCGGTGCTGACGACCAACAACATGACGCTGTGGCACGCGCTGAAGAAGATCGGTGTGCGAGAGGGCGTGCCGGGATTCGGCCGGCTGCTGCGCGACCTGCCTGAGCTTCCTGGCGCGATGCCCGCGAAGGCGGCGTAAGCCCGGCGGCTGGTTCAGCCGCGGCGCTGGTGGTTGCCGCCGCTGCTCTGCATGCGCGTGCCGCCCTGCGGCGCCCGAGTCTGCTGCGCCCGCATGTGAGGCGCCTGCTGCGCCTGATTGCGCACGGTCGCGGCGATCGAGCGCATCGCTTGCTGCTGAGGAATCGCCACCGGCGCCTGCGACGCCGCCCGCGCCGGCTCGCGGCGAAACTCCCGCTGCTGCTCGACCCGCTGCCGCCAGGGCTGCGAGCGCGCGGGCGCGGCGTCGATGGTCGGCCGCGCCGGGGCAGCATGGTTCGCCGGGGCAGTATGGTTCTGGATGTAGGGTTGCCCACGGCTTTGGATGTACGGCTGCGCCTGCGGATGGCTCTGGATCACCGGCTGCGGCTGGAGGGTGCGCACGGCCTGACGGACCGGGCCGTGGAACGCCGGGCGCACGACTTGCCGCTGGCGCCAGTCGACCGTGCGCACGAAGTTCGTCGAGAAGAACACCGCCGGCCGCGGGTACCATGGCCGCCAGAACACCGGCCGATACGCCGGCCACCACCAGGTCCCATAAACGACGTACGGATCGTAGTAGGGCACATAGACTACCTGCGGTTGAGCGGGGTAGACCGCGATGCTCGAGCCCTGTTGCTGGACGGTGTATTGATCGTTCGACTGCAGCGAGCCGTTCGCCTGCGCGCGAGCGCGCAGCCGTTGCACGGTATCCATCACGTACGGCTCCTGCTCGCGGAAGGCGCTTCCGAGGTCCGCCACCCATTGCGGGCTTTCATTCATGCGCCCGAGGACGTCGGGAAAGGCCACCAGCGCCTTGACGCTCGGGTGCCACGGCATCGGCTCCGCCGCGCGCACCGCGTCCTCGCCGGTCAGCTGGGCGTTCGCGCGCGACCACTCCGCGGCCTGGCGGACGTCGTCGGGGTAGGTCGAAGCGACCAGGATATTGGAGAGCACGGCATCCGGATAAAGGGCGACGGGCGCGAGCAGCGCATCGAGCTCGGCCTGGTTGAAGACCCGCGCCTGCGCGTGCGCCGCGAGCGGCGCCAGCGCCGCCGTAATCGTGACGATCAGTCCCAGCAACAGGCGCAATAGGGCTTTCATGCCAGCCAATCTAGACCTCGGCGCCCGGC
>JBJMWH010000486.1:0-2510 GCA_045810245.1 Burkholderiales bacterium
AGGTCGCGCGTCACCCCGCGCGCCGCGAAGAGGTCGTCCAGCTTGAGGCGTACACCAGTGACATCGTCGCCGAAGCGGTAGAGCGCGCGCGCATCGTCGAGGTGCACGAGCGCGAGGCGCGCGTCGGCTTCCTGAAAACCCGCCTCGAACACGCCGGCGACCGTGAATTGCTTTAGGCGCGGTAGCACGCCGGCGGGCGTCACCAGCCCCTGTGGCGCGATCAGCGCGACCTTGTCGCCGGGAAGCGCGCCGAGCGAGCGTGCGAGGTCGGCGCCCAGCACGACGCGAAACTGACCCGGCTGCAGCGCGTCGAGCGACGTTCCACGCATATGGCGGGCAAGGTCGGCCACCCGTTCCTCCTCCTCGGGCAGGATGCCGCGCACCACGCCCGCGCGCACGATCCTGCCGACCGACAACATGGCCTGCGCTTCCACGAACGGCGCAACCGCAAGGACATGGGGCTGCGCGGCGGCGATGCGCGCCGCTTCCCGCCAGTCGGCTAGCCGGCCGCCCGGTCCGAGGATCTGCACATGCGCCGCGACGCCGAGGATGCGCGTGCGCACCTCGTTCTGCAGTCCGTTCATCACCGACAGGATCACGATCAGCGCCCACACGCCGAGCGCGATGCCGATCATGGAGACCGCCGAATTCACGCCGACGAAGCGATTGCGGCGCCGCGCGCGCGTATAGCGCAGGCCCACCATCAGCTCATAGCGCATGGCGGCTCACTCGTAGCGCAGTGCGTCTGCGGGGGCGGTGCGCGCGGCGCGCCAGCTCGGGTAGAGCGTGGCGAGGAATGAGAGCGCGAGCGCGGTGCCGGCGATTGCCATCACATCCGCGGCGCGCAGCGCCGAAGGCAGCGTGTCGATGAGGTACACCTCCTTCGCGATGAACTTCACGCGGAAGGCGTGCTCGACCGCCGGCACGATGACATCGATGTTGAGCGCGATGAGCGAGCCGAGCGCCACGCCGGCCAGCGTGCCGACCAGGCCGAGCACCATGCCGTGGACCACGAAGACGTGCATCACTTCGCCCGGCGCGGCGCCCATGGTGCGCAGGATGGCGATGTCGCCCTGCTTGCCCGTGACCATCACCACCAGGGTGGAGATGACGTTGACGGCGGCGACGAGAATGATGAGCACCAGGATCACGAACATGAGGCGCTTGGTGATCTCCACGGCGCGGAAGAAGTTGGCGTTGAAGCGCGTCCAGTCCTGCACGTACGCCTCGGGCGGCACCATGGCGAGGAGCTCATGGCCGACCTGCCGGGCGGCGAAGGCGTCGTCGAGCTTGAGGCGCACGCCCGACACCGCCTCGCCCATGCGGTAAAGCGCCTGGGCATCCGCTATGTGCACCACGCCGAGCGATGCGTCCACGTCCTGGAATCCGGCCTCGAAGATGCCGACCACGGTGAGCTGCGCGAGCCGGGGCGCGACGCCGCCCTCCGCCGACTGCCCCTGCGGCGCGACCAGCGCAACCTTGTCGCCCACGGCGACAGCAAGTGTGCGCGCCAGGTCGGCCCCCAGCACGACGCCGTATTCGCCCGCCTTGAGCGCATCGAGCGAGCCGGCTCGCATATAGCGCGTGAAGTCGGCGACCCGCTCCTCCGCTTGCGGATCGATGCCGCGCAAGAGCGCGCCGCGCACCGCCTGGCCTGCGAACAGCATGGCCGGCGCGTCGACGAAAGGCGCTGCCGCCACCACCCGCGGATGCGTGTTCGCCGTGCGCGCGACCGTGCGCCAGTCGGCGAGCGGCCGCCCGGCGCCGACGATCTGCACGTGCGACGCGAAGCCGAGGATGCGCGAGCGCACCTCGTCCTGGAAACCGTTGACCACCGAGAGCACGACGATCAGCACCGCCACGCCGACGGCGACACCGATCATGGAGACGAGAGAGTTGACCCCGATGAAGCGGTTGCGTCGCCTGGCACGCAGGTAGCGCAGTCCCACGAGGAGCTCGTATCGCACGATCGGGCGAGAATACTACAATCGACTGCATGGACCCGGCCGCACTTGCCCGCCTGATTCGCAGCGAGCGCATCGCGCACCTCGCCACGCTGCGCGGCGGCGCGCCGATGGCATCGATGACGCTCTACCTGCCTACGCCGGATTTCTCCGCCTTCCACGTGCACGTCAGCCGCCTCGCCTGGCACACGCAGGACATGGCGCAGGACGGCCGCGTCGCGCTCTCCATCGCCGAGACCGACGATCGGCGCGCCGATCCTTTCACGCTGATGAGGGTTTCAATAAGAGGCTCTTCTTCCCAGGTATCGGATGAAACAGGACAGCTGAAGAAAGCGTGGCTGGCGCGCTTTCCGGAGCAAGCCATCAACTTCGAGCTCGCCGACTTCTCGTTTTGGCGCATCGTGCCGCGCGACGCGCGCTTCGTCGCCGGCTTCGGCCGCATCCACAACCTTTCGGCCGGCGATCTGCAAAATGCTGCTGCTTGACCACGTCTCGATCAGCGTGCGGGACCTGCAGCGCTCCGCCCGCTTCTATGATTCCGTCATG
>JBJMWH010000487.1:0-2727 GCA_045810245.1 Burkholderiales bacterium
TCAGCGAAGTAACCGCGAGCGCGCGCAGCTTCCCTGCGCGTACCGGCGGCAGCGCGACGGTCGATAGGGAACGTGCCGTATATCGAGCCGCGCTGCCGACTTCAGCAGTTCCGCGGCGATGTGCGGAGAGCTGCCGCCGCCACCCGAAGCGAACGTAAGCGCGCCAGGCTGGGCTCTCGCAAGCGCAATCAGCTGCTCGAAGGTCGTGGCCGCCACCGACGGCGAAACCGCAAGGACGTTGGTCGCAGAGTAGATCTGGGAAACGGGCGCAACATCCTTCGCCGGGTCGTAACTCAGCTTGTACAGGCTGGGATTCACCGTAAGCTGCGCGTTTACGGCGAGTGCAAGTGTGTAGCCGTCCGGCGCCGCCTTCACGAGACGCTCCATGGCGATGTTCCCGGCCGCACCTGCCACGTTCTCGACTACGACCGGCTTCGCCAGCGCCTCGGCCCATTGCTGGCCGATGAGCCGGGCGGCGACGTCTGCGGTGCTCCCCGCCGGAAACCCGACGAGCAGACGGATGGGCTTTTCCGGATAGCGGTCCTGAGCAACCGCGCAAGACACGGCCGCTATGGCCGCCATCGCGACGAGTAGTCGACTCACGGCACCTCCCCGCTTTCGATGATAATCGCCCTCGAGGAGGAAGGGATATGCGAACGCTATCGCGCCGTAAATTCGTGGGGGCTATTGCCGCCGTCGCTGCATCCGGGACGACGGGCTTGCTGGCAAGGGCCGTTCAGGCCGCAATGGGGCCGAACGACAAGTTCGACCTCCTCATCAAGGGCGGCGAGGTGCTCGACCCGAGCCAGAAGCTGCGGGCGAAGCGCGACATCGGCATCCGCTCCGGCGTAATCGAGGCACTCGAGGCCGACATCCCGGCCGAGCGCGCGCTGCGCGTGCTCGATGCGGGGGGGAAACTCGTTACGCCGGGGCTGATCGACCTCCACGCCCATGTGTACCCGTACGGCTCGGCCCTCGGCATTCCGGCCGACGAGCTGGTGCCGTTCCAGGCGACGACGACGGTGGTCTCGGCGGGCGACGCCGGCGCGAACAACTTCGCGGCGTTTCGCCGCCACATCATGGCGCAGACGCGCACGCGCATGTATGCGTTCGTGCACATCGCCAACATCGGCCTCGCCGGGTTCCCGGTGCCGGAGCTCTTCAACATCAGCTACGCCGACGTCCCGACGGCGGCGAGAGCGCTCGCCGAGAACGCCGACGTGGTGATTGGCATCAAGGTACGCATGTCCGAGAACGTGATCGACCAGCACGGCCTCGAGCCGCTGAAGCGCGCCATCGCGGCCTGCGAGATGGCGGGCACGAAGGGAAAGGTCATGTGCCACATCGGCGGCGTGCAGACGCGCGCGCTCATGTCGGAGATCCTCGATACGTTGCGCGCCGGCGACATCCTCACGCATTCGTATTCGGGCGCGCCCAACAACGCGGGCGACGGCACGAACATCGTCCAGGACGGCAAGCTGCTGCCGGCGGCGCTCAACGCCAAGCGGCGCGGCGTGGTCTTCGACGTCGGCCACGGCGGCGGCAGCTTCGACTACACCATCGCGGAGGCGGCGATCGCGCAGGGCGCCACGCCCGACACGATCTCCTCCGACATCCACGTGGTCTCCGGCAACACGCCGGGCATGCCCTTCCTCACCTGGGTCATGAGCAAGTTCCTCAACCTCGGCTTCAGCCTGGAGCAGGTGATCGCGATGGCGACCCTGAATCCGGCGCGCGTCATCGGCCGGCTGCCCAAGCTGGGCACGCTGCAGCCCGGCGCGCCGGGCGATGTCTCGATCCTCGAGGTGGTGGAGGGTCCGGTGCGCTTCGTCGACACACGCAAGAACGAGCGCAGCGGGAAGGTGCACCTGCGTCCGGCGCAGACCGTCGCCGCCGGCGTGCCGTTCGGCCGGCCGTTCCACTCTCCTTTCTCGGTGCGTTAGGGCAATTGGGGCATAATCGCGCGTTTTAGGTCCTGACCTCCGCCGGGTGGCGCCGACCGACCGCTTCCAGCTGCCGCTGCGGTGGCAATTCGTACCGATGGAGCATCCGCAGGATCGCTCGGTGCGCTGGAAGTGGCGCGCCTATACCCAGACTGGCAAGCTCGCCATGGAATCCGAGCGCGTGTTCGAGACCCTCACCGATTGCATGGAAGACGCAAGGACAGCGGGCTATGGCGGGAACTGACGGCCTCGTCGATCCGCTGCTCTTCCAGCTCATAGTCCAGCAGGTGAAGGACTATGCGCTGTTCGCGCTCGATCCCGCAGGCCGGATCATGACCTGGAACCTCGGCGCGGAGCGGATCAAGGGCTATGCGCCGGAGGAGATCGTCGGCCGGCACTTTTCGGTGTTCTACACCCCCGACGCGGTCGCGCGCGGCTGGCCGGCCGAGGAGCTGCGGCTCGCCACCCGCGAGGGGCGCTTCGAGGACGACGGCTGGCGCGTGCGCAAGGACGGCTCGCGCTTCTGGGCGAACGTCGTGATCACGGCGCTGCGCGACGGGGACGGAAAGCTCCTCGGCTTTTCCAAGATCACGCGCGATCTCACCGAGCGCAAGCTGCATGCCGAAGCGTTGCGCCAGGCGGAGGAGCGCTTCAGGCTGCTGGTCGAGGGGGTCGTCGACTACGCGATCTTCATGCTCGATCCGGACGGGGTGGTGACGAGCTGGAATGCGGGCGCACAGCGCATCAAGGGTTACGCCCGGGACGAGATCATCGGCCAGCACTT
>JBJMWH010000488.1:0-3582 GCA_045810245.1 Burkholderiales bacterium
ACCGCGCCCGCGTTCGCCGACGGGCGCGAGCTCTTCATCACCAGCGCCGTCGAGCACCCGGACGACACCGCGACTGTTCCGCTTTACCGTGGAACCAGCAGGGGGCGGACGGTCTGGTACATCCTCCTCGATTCCTCCGACGGTAACGAAGCGCAGCGCCGCGGCATCAATCAGTCGAACAAGCTCGCCAACGCGCGCAACACCGGCGCGGTGCAGAAGGTCACGGTCCAGAACGGCGTGATCGATTTTCCAGCGAGCGTCGACTTCACGTTCAACCATGAAGTCGTACCCGGCGATCCGCTCATCGCGAATCCCGGCTCGCGGGGCGAAGACGGTTACAGCCCGCTGATCCAGCTGCCGAACGGTGTCATCCTCAACGCTCCGCACGTCGCCAACAGCCTCAGCGCCCAGCTCCACGACAAGGTGGTCGAGATCGACTTCGCGAACCGCAAGGTGCGCATGCGGCAGACGCACGGCTTCCAGGGCGGGCGCGGGGTGAAGTACATCTCCACCGACGCCTCGGCGCCGGATGTGGCGGCGCTCGAGGGTTCCACGTTCGCGCCGGCGCTCGCCCTGGCGCCCCGCGCCGGCGACGACAGCACGAATTCCGCCCGCGCGAGCCTCGCGGCGTTCGTGAACGGGCAGACCGGGGCGACGAATCCCCAGCGCCAGGGCATCAATTCCGCCTTGAACGGCGACGGCGATCCGCTCAACGTCCTCTTCTGGAACCCGAAGCAGGGCCGCTACAGCCCGCTCTGGGACGTGTTCCTGTCGGCGTGGAGCGCCAAAGCGGTTGCGGCCGGCCAGAACGTACGCCAGACCGACTTCGGCCAGGTCGAGAACCTCGCCGATCATGGCGTGGTGACGCGATTCGACGGCCAGCCCTTCGGTGCCGTGAACGTTGTCGTCAACTGCCCTATTGTCAGCCGCGATTAGCCAGCGATTTTCGTGCCGCTAAAGGGACGCGGGCATCGAACCCGCGTCCTTTTTTTCGGACTAAGATCGGATTCGATCCTCCTCGAGGGCCTTCATGAACCTTGCATTCGCAGGCAAGACCGCGCTCGTCACCGGCTCGACCTCGGGCATCGGCCTGGGCATCGCGACGCGGCTCGCGCAGGACGGCGCGAACATCATCCTGAACGGCTTTGGCGACGCAGCGGAGATCGAGCGGCTGCGCGCCGGTCTCGCCTCCGAGCACCGCGTCAAGGTGCTGTTCGACCCGGCCGACATGACCAAGCCCGACACCATCGTTGCGATGGTGAAGCGCGCCGTGACGGAGCTCGGCGGCGTCGATGTGCTGGTCAACAATGCCGGCATCCAGCACGTCGCGCCCATCGACGACTTCCCGCCCGACAAGTGGGACGCGATCCTCGCGATCAACCTCTCGTCGTCGTTCCACACCGTGCGCGCCGCGCTTCCCGGCATGAAGAAGAAAGGCTGGGGGCGCATCGTCAACATCGCCTCGGCGCACGCGCTGGTCGCGAGCCCCTTCAAGTCTGCCTACGTGGCGGCGAAGCACGGCATCGCCGGCCTCACCAAGACCGTGGCGCTCGAGGTGGCGGAGCAGGGCATCACCTGCAACGC
Source organism: Burkholderiales bacterium (assembly GCA_045810245.1). GTDB lineage: Bacteria > Pseudomonadota > Gammaproteobacteria > Burkholderiales > SG8-39 > SCGC-AG-212-J23. Next base: position 1,585 of record JBJMWH010000488.1, read on the forward strand.
GATCTGTCCCGGCTACGTGCACACGCCGCTCGTCGACAAGCAGATCCCCGACACGATGAAGGCGCGCGGCCTGAGCCGCGAGGCGGTGATCCGTGACGTCATCCTCGCGGCACAGCCGACGAAGAAGTTCGTCTCCGTCGAGCAGGTCGCGGCGCTCACCGCGTTCCTGTGCACGGAGGAGGCGGCGTCGATCACCGGAGCGATTCTCTCGGTCGACGGCGGCTGGACCGCGGCATGAACGCGCCGCAGCGGATGGGCCCGGCCGCCAAGGGCCAGGTGGTTCTCGTGCTGCAGGGCGGCGGCGCGCTCGGCGCCTACCAGGCGGGCGTGTACGAGGCGCTGTGCGCCGCCGGCACCGAGCCCGACTGGGTGATCGGCACCTCGATCGGCGCGATCAATGCCGGCATCATCGCCGGCAACGCGCCCGAAGAGCGCCTGCCTCGGCTGCGCGAGTTCTGGAGGCGCGTCCAGCAGGATTCGCCTTTCGGCAATTACGCCACGCTCGCAGGCGGCATTCCCGCGTTCTTCGCGCCGCGTCCGATGACCTGGGGCGCCAACACGCAGGCGCGCGTCGGGCTCGATGCCGCGTCCTGGTACAGCACCGCGCCGCTGCGCGAGACGCTCAGCGAGCTGGTCGATGTTCGAACTCTCAATGAAGCCAGGATGAGATTGACGGTCGCCGCGGTGCACGTGCGCACGAGCGAGATGCGCTACTTCGACAGCCGCGAGCAGCCGCTCGGGCTCGAGCACATCATGGCCTCGGGCGCGCTGCCCCCTTCGTTCCCCGCGATCCGCATCGAGGGCGAGCCCTATTGGGACGGCGGGATCTACTCGAACACGCCGCTCGAGGCGGTGCTCGACGACAATCCGCGGCGCGACTCGGTGATCTTCGCGGTCAACGTCTGGCAGCCGACCGGTCCCGAGCCGGAGTCGGTGTGGGAGGTTCTGGGAAGGCAGAAGGACATCCACTACGCGAGCCGCGCCGACAGCCATATCGCGCGCCAGAAGCAGATCCACCGCCTGCGCCACGTCATCCGCGAGCTCACGCGGCACATTCCTCACGAGGCAAAAAAGACGAAGGAGTGCGAAGAGCTCGCCTCCTGGGGCTGCGCCACGGTGATGCATGTGGTGCGCCTGCTCGCGCCGGCGCTCGCGAGCGAGGACTACTTCAAGGACCTCGATTTCTCGCCCGACGGCATCCGCGCGCGCTGGCAGGCCGGAATCGACGACACGCGGCGCATGCTCGAGCGCGCCCCCTGGGACGACCCGGTCGACCCGATGGAAGGCGTGATCGTGCACGAGCTTTCCAAGCGCACCGGCGAGGAGGTGGCGCAGACCGCCTGAAAATAGGGACTGTCCCTATTTTTCTTTCTCCAGGAGGCTTTGCAGCGCGCGCCGCAGGACCTTGAACTGCCCGCTCACCGCGCGGCAGCCCTTGCAGACGACGAGGTGCGCCTGGAGCGCGGTCCACTCCTGGAAGCTCAAGTCGCGGTCTTGCTCTTCGGACAGGAGCTCGGTGGCGCGCTTGCAGGAGAGGTTCATTTGCCGAACCAGTTCTTCTCGAGGCAGATGCGCAGCGCCATGCGCGCGCGGTAGAGCAGCACCCAGCAGTGGTTGGAGGTGATCGCGAGCTGCTCGCAGATCTCGTCGGTCTCGAGGCCCGCGTGCTCGCGCAGCATGAACACCTGCGCCGTGCGCGCCGGGAGTCCGGCGAGGCAGGCTTCGAGCACCTGCAGGAACTGCTTCTGCTGCAGCGCCCCGTCGGGATCCTGCCAGGGCTTCGGATGCTCGCGCCAGTGGTCGCGCTCGTCGAAGAGCGCGTCGAAGTCGGCGGCGGCAGACTCGGCGTCTTCGCCGGCCAGCGGGCTTTCGCGGCTCGCACGGCGCACCGCGTCGATGCACTTGTGCTTCAGGATGCCGGTGAGCCAGGTGCGCAGGTTCGAGCGGCCCTCGAAGCTGCGCTCGGCCGAGAGGGCAGCAAGCAGCGTCTCCTGCACG
>JBJMWH010000489.1:0-5277 GCA_045810245.1 Burkholderiales bacterium
CACATGCAGCGGCGCGCGCGCGCCGATGACAAGCACCACGCGCAACGCCGAGCGCCCCGAAGAGCTGCGCTCGACGTAGACGATCTCGTCGTCATGCCGCACCGAGAGGTTGGCCGTTTCCCCGGTCTGCGCGTGCAGCTCGCGCATCAGCGGAAGGGCGAGCTCGCGCACGCTGATGCGCGACTTGACGAGGTTGCCCAGCTCCAGCAGGCGCATGCCGAGGCGGTAGCTGCCGGGCTCGACGCGGTCGATCAGCCGGTCGCCCGACATCGCGGCGAGGATGCGGTGCGCCGTCGAGGGGTGCAGCCCCGTGTACTGGGCGATCTGCTTCAGGCCGAGCGGCTCGGGATGCTGCGCCAGCACCTCGAGCAGCCGCATCATGCGCTCGATCACCTGGATCGGATTCTTCTGCTCATCCCGCTGGGGGGTCATCGCCGCTACATTGTAGAATGCGCCGCCATGCCCGTGGTGACCTGCATCGAGGACCTGCGCGAGCTCGCGAGGAAGCGCGTCGCCCGCGCCATCTTCGATTACGTCGACTGCGGCTCCTACGCCGAGTGCACGCTGCGCGCCAACCGTGCCGACCTCGAGTCGATCGCGCTGCGCCAGCGGGTCGGAATCGACGTCGATCACCGCTCGACCCGCGGCACGATGCTCGGGCAGGAGGTCGCCATGCCGGTGGCGCTCGCGCCGACCGGCCTGACCGGCCTCAACTGGGCCGACGGCGAAATCCTCGCCGCGCGCGCCGCCGAGCGCTTCGGCGTTCCGTTCACGCTCTCGACGATGTCGATCTGCTCGATCGAGGACGTCGCCGGCGCCGTGGAGAAACCGTTCTGGTTCCAGCTCTACGTGATGCGCGACCGCGGCTTCGCCGCGTCGCTCATCGAGCGCGCCAAGGCCGCCGGCTGCTCGGCGCTGGTGCTCACGCTCGACCTGCAGATCCAGGGCCAGCGCCACCGCGATCTCAAGAATGGCCTTGCCGTTCCGCCCAAACTGACGCTCGGGACCGCGCTGGACATCATGCTGAAACCCGGGTGGGCCCTCAACGTGCTGCGCGGCAGGCGCAAGTCCTTCGGCAATCTCGAGGGCCGCATCCCCGACGCCAACAGCCTGACCACGCTGTCGCAATGGATCGCCGGCCAGTTCGACCCGACGCTGTCGTGGAAGGACGTCGAGTGGGTGAAGAACCTGTGGGGCGGTAAGCTCGTGCTGAAGGGCGTGCTCGACGCCGAGGACGCGAAGATCGCTGCGCAGAGCGGCGCCGATGCGATCGTCGTGTCCAACCATGGCGGCCGCCAGCTCGACGGCACGCTGTCCTCGATCCGCGCGCTGCCCGAAGTGGTGGACGCGGTCGGCGAGCGCATCGAAGTCTGGTTCGACGGCGGCATCCGCGGCGGCCAGGACGTGCTCAAGGCGCTCGCGCTCGGCGCGCGGGCGACGCTGATCGGCCGCGCCTTCGCCTACGGCCTCGGCGCGATGGGCGAGGCCGGCGTGACTCGCGCGCTGGAGATCATCCAGCGCGAGCTCGACGTGACCATGGCGCTCTGCGGCGTGCGCAACGTGCGCGAAGCGAACCGCTCCATCCTGCGCGGTTGAAAAATCTTCTTCAGGTTTCCCCCTAGGGCTACGACAGGAACTCCCCTATGGGCGCCGCGGCGTGCGGCGGCTACTCTGCGTCCGCGTTGCGGTCGGGAGCCGGCCCGCGGCCTTTCAGGCGGAGCGTTCGAATAACGCTTTCAGCGGTGCTCACAGGCAGAGTTGCCTCGTTCGAGCTGGGTTGGGGGATCCGGGGACCCGTTGGCGGTTCTCGACCGCGCGCGTTCAGCCGCCCGCGCGCCGCGCCGCGCGCCGGGCGAAGCGCGCCGGGCTCAGCGCGTCACACAAAGTGCCCTCGAGCGGCAGCGGGTCGCCGTGCAGCTCGGAAGCGATGAGCTCGGCCGCGAGCGTCGACCACAAGAGCCCGCGCGACCCATACGCAAAAGCGCCGTAGTTTTTTTCAGAAAGATTTCCAACCACGGGAAGCCGATCGGCCGTCACCGCTCGGAACGCGACGCGGCCGTGGACCGACTCAGGATCGAACGCGAATCCGGGAAGGATGCCGGCCACGCGTTCCAGGTTGCTCGCATGGCTTTCCACGCGCGGCGCCGGGTCCTCGTCTCCGAGGTCGTAGGTGGCGCCGACTACGCAGATCCCGTCGAGCGCAGGAAGCACCATGCCGCCACGCAGGACCACCGCGCGCGGCGCATCGACGCTCTCGGCCGGCACGTAAGTGACCTGACCGCGCACCCGCCGCAGCCTGAGATGCGGCAGCGGGTGCAGCCGCAGGGCTTCGCCTGCGTTCGCCAGGATGACTGTTCCTGATTTGAACTCCGACAAGTCCTTCGCTTCGGTGTTGAACCGGCGCTCGAGGCGCTCGCCGCATGCGAGAAGCTGCGCCTCCGCGAGCGAGGCAGGCTGGACCCAACCGCCGCGCGCAAACCACAATCCGCCCGCGGCAACCGGAACCCCGGCATGCCCGGCCGCCTCCTCGCGCGACACGAGTTGCGCGTAGTCGGGCGGCAGGGCGAGCGCCGCCACCGAGCGGCGCTGCGAGAGCGCCTCTTTTTCGTCGCGCGCTAGCTGGAGGACTCCGCACGCGTCCCAGCGCGCTTCGAGCGACGTCCATCGTTGAAGCGAAGCGAGAAACGCTGCGCGCGTCACGCGCGCGAAGACGCTGTCGTCGGGCGACACCAGCGGATGGAACGCCCCGGCATGGTTGCCCGACGCTTCCCTGGCCGGCCCGGCGTGGCGCTCGAGCAGCGTGACGCTCCAGCCGCGCGCGCACAAGCGCTCGCAGACCGCGGCGCCAGCGAGACCCGCGCCGACGACCGTTGCCGTTCTCTCTTGTGGAACCGAAAGGGCACGCCCTTGCTTGGCATAGCGGGCGACCAGCATCTCCCTCTTTTCGCCGAACCCGGCGCGCTTCTCGACTACGAACCCGGTTTCCTCGAGCGCATGGCGCAGCGTCGCGGCGACGCTCCAGGTCGCCGCGGTGGCGCCGGGAGCGGCGAGCCGCGCGAGCGAGCGCATGAGCGCAGGGGTCCACATGTCCGGGTTCTTGGCCGGCGCGAAGCCGTCGAGATAGAACGCGTCCGCCGCGAGGCGAAGATCGCGCGCCACGCCGACGTCGGCGAAGAAGAGCGTAAGCACCACGCTTCCGCCGTCGAGCTCGATGCGTTGTGCGCCGGGTACGAGCGTGGGCCATTTCGCCGCCAGCGCCGCGGCTTCGTCGCGGATTTCCGGCAGGCTGGCGAAGATCGACTTCGCGTCCGCGGCCGCGAACGGATGCTTCTCGATCGACACGAAATGCAGGCGCCGTGGTCGCAGAGGGTCACTTCGCCACGCCTGCCAGGTGGCGAGAAAGTTGATTCCCGCGCCGAACCCGGTCTCCAGGATCACGAAGCGTTCGCGACCGGACCAGCGCTCGGTCACGTTGTTACCGTTCAGGAACACGTGGCGTGCCTGCCCGACGCCTCCCGCCGTGCTGTGGTAGACGTCGTCGAACGCCTCGGAATACGGCACGCCCTGCTGCGTGAAATGCAATCGCGCCGGAGTGAGGGGGACGGCCACGGCGTCATTTTGAAGGGTGCGGAGGGTTTAGACTCTCACCATGAAATATCGCCGCATGGATGCCAAGGCTTACGCGCGCGAGCACCTGCGCGGCATCTGGGCGGCGGCGCTCACACCCTTCACCCCGGAGCTGCGCCTCGACGAGACGGGCTGGCGCCGCAACCTCCGCCACTGGCACTGCGACCTCGGCATCGCCGGGATCTTCGTCAACGGCAAGCAGGGCGAGTTCTACGCCATGACGAACGAGGAGCGAAAGCGCACGGCCGAGGCGGCCGTCGCCGAGAAAGCGGGCGATGTCATGGTGTCGTGCTCGGATCAGAGCCTCGACACGGTGCTCGAGCTCGCGCGGCACGCCCAGGCGATCGGCGCCGACTACATCGTCGTTCATACGCCGCTCCTCTACTTCGGCGCGCATACCCCGGACACGCTCTTCGACTACTATCGGCGCATCGCCGAGGCGGTCGAAATCGGCGTCGTGCTGTGGAACCAGCCGCCCGACTGCGGCTATCTGCTCGAGCCCGAGGTGTGCCTGCGCATCGCCGAGCTGCCCAACGTGGTTGCAATCAAGTACAGCGTGCCGCGCGAAACCTACGCGCGCCTCTCGCGCATGGCGGGCGAGCGCCTGATCGTCAGCACCTCGAACGAGGAGGCGTGGCTCGACAACATCGTCGAGCTCGGCTGGCAGGTGTATCTCTGCTCGACGCCGCCGTATCTCCTGCAGAGCGCGCTCGATCGGCGCATGCATGAATACACGCAGCTCGCCTTTCAGGGAAAAGTCGGGCAGGCGCAAAAGATCCGCGCAAGCCTCGACCCGGTGAGGCAGGCATTGAAAAGCACGCGCCCCCAGGGCAAGGCCGCCGCGCACCAGAAATACTGGCAGGAGCTCCTCGGCCAGGCGGGCGGCGCGGTGCGAGCGCCGCTCCTCGAGCTGACCGGCGAGGAGAAAGCGGCGACGCGCGCCGCCTTCGAAGCCTGCGGACTGAAGATCAAGGAAAGCACTCAAGAAAGGACTGCGGCATGAACAAGCCCGCCGAACTGAAGCTCGACACCGTTCCGGTGTGGATCAATGGCAAGCCGGTTTCCACGGCGAAGCGCTATGGCGAGGTGTACAACCCCGCCACCGGCCAGGTCACCAAGCGCGTCGTGTTGGCCGACGCGTCGATCGTCGACGCCGCGGTGAGGGCGGCGAGCGCCGCCCTGCCGGCCTGGCGCGACACGCCGCCGTTGCGGCGAGCTCGCGTCATGCAGGAATTCCTCAGCCTGTTAAAAAAGAATCAAAAAGCAATTGCTGCAATCGTCACCGACGAGCACGGCAAGACGCTGCCCGACGCGATCGGCTCGGTGCAGCGCGGGATCGAAGTGGTCGAGTTCGCCTGCGGCATCCCGCATCTCCTCAAGGGCGAGTACGCCGAGAACGCCGGCACGCAGGTGGACACGCACACCGTGCGCCAGCCCGTGGGCGTCTGCGCCGGCATCACCCCGTTCAATTTCCCGGTGATGGTCCCGCTGTGGATGTTCCCGATGGCGATCGCCTGCGGCAACAGCTTCATCCTCAAGCCTTCGGAAAAAGTGCCCTCGGCTTCGGTTCGCATGGCGCAGCTCTTCCAGGAAGCCGGGCTGCCCGACGGCGTGCTGAACGTGCTGCACGGGGACAAGGAATGCGTCGAC
>JBJMWH010000490.1:0-6006 GCA_045810245.1 Burkholderiales bacterium
ACTAGCGGAAAACGAGCGCGACACCGAGCGCGAAACCGTCTCGGGGATCGGCGGGCGCTGCTGTATGATCTTCCAGCATATACACCCATGCCGACGAAGGTCATTCCCATCATTGCCGGCGCGGCCTTCCGGGCTGCGGCACCCGCGTTTCGCGGCGGTGAGCTCGTGGACACGCTGGGCCGGCCGATGCGCGACCTGCGCATCTCGGTCACTGACCGCTGCAACTTCCGCTGCGTCTATTGCATGCCGAGGGAAGTGTTCGACGCCGGCCATGAATTTCTGCCGCACAGCGCCATCCTTTCCTTCGAGGAAATCGCGCGCCTCGCGCGCCTCTTCGCCGGGCTGGGCGTAAAGAAGATTCGCCTCACCGGCGGCGAGCCGCTGGTGCGCAAGCAGCTTCATCGCCTCGTCGCCATGCTGAGCGCGCTGCCCGTGGAGCTCACCCTGACCACCAACGGATCGCTGCTCGCAAGGCAGGCCGCGGCCCTGAAGCAGGCCGGCCTCGACCGCGTCACCGTGAGCCTCGACTCGCTCGACGATGCGACCTTCCGCGCGATGAACGACGCCGACTTTCCGGTGGCCAAGGTCATCGAGGGCATCGAGGCCGCAGCCGCCGCGGGCCTCGCGCCGGTGAAGATCAACATGGTGGTGAAGCGCGGCACGAACGACCACGACATCGTGGCGATGGCGCGGAGATGGCGCGGCAGCGGGCACATCATCCGCTTCATCGAGTACATGGACGTCGGCTCGACGAACGGCTGGCGGATGGACGACGTGGTGCCCTCCGCCGAGGTCGTGAGAAAGATCCATGAGGCCTGGCCGCTCGCGCCGGTCGATGCGCACTACCCCGGAGAAGTCGCCGAGCGCTGGCGCTACGTCGACGGCGCGGGCGAGATCGGCGTCATCTCCTCGGTGACGCAGGCGTTCTGCTCGAGCTGCAACCGCATGCGCCTTTCGACCGAGGGGAGCCTGTACACCTGCCTCTTCGGACAGTCCGGGCACGACTTGAAATCGCTCCTGCGCGCAGGGGCGAGCGACGACGAGATCCGCAACGAGATCGCCGCCGTCTGGGAGCGCCGCGCTGACCGCTACTCCGAGATCAGGACTTCTCAGACCTCTTCGCCGAAGAAAGTCGAGATGTCCTACATTGGTGGCTAAGCCCAAACTCACGAACGCCGCGAAGCCGGCCACGTTCGAGGTCGAAGCCTACAACGAGCGCGGCGAGATGGTGCCCACCGCGGTCGCCGGCGAGCATCCGCTCACCGTCTACCTGGACAAGCGCGAGATCGTGACGCTGATGACGCTCGGCCACGCGCCCGAGGCGCTCGCCATCGGCTACCTGCGCAACCAGCGCCTCGCCGAGTCGATCGCCGACATCGCCGCGGTGCAGGTGGACTGGGAAACCGAGTCGGTCGCCGTGACGACAAGAAACAAGCGTGATTTGACCTCCCGGCTGGCGAAAAAAACCGTAACCACGGGCTGCGGCCAGGGCACGGTGTTCGGCGACCTGATGGAAGAAATCGACTCGGTGAAGCTGAGAAACGATGTGGCGCTCGCCGACGCGGACCTCTTCGTCCTGCTGGAGAAGGTGCGCAAGCACGAGACGATCTACAAGCAGGCCGGAGCGGTGCACGGCTGCGCGCTCGCCACGACCGCAGGCGAGATCCTGATGTTCGTGGAGGACGTCGGCAGGCACAACGCCGTGGATGCGATCGCCGGCTTCATGTGGCTCGACGGCCTCGACGGCTCGGACAAGGTGTTCTACACCACCGGGCGCCTCACCTCCGAGATGGTGATCAAATGCGCCCAGATGCGCATCCCGTTCCTGGTGTCGCGGTCGGGGCTCACGCAGATGGGGCACGCCATCGCGCAAAAGGTCGGCATCACGATGCTCGGCCGCGCGAGCGGCCGGCATTACCTCGCTTTTACGGGGAAGGAACGGCTGGTGCGCACCACGCCCCAGCCCACCGCGCTCGCCTGACTATTTGCAGCGCAGGTTGCCCTGGTCGAGGGCAACCGGCTGCGAGCAGTCCTGCTCCGCGATCTTGCGCTTCGAGTCCATCGGCGGCAGCAAGCCTGCCCTTGCAGCGGACCCGCCGTAGAGGTTGCTGAACGTCGATCCCTCGTATCTCGGTGGCAGCTTCGGGCTGCCGAACGCCTCGCTGAACGACCTCGGGTTGCGCCACTCCGATACGGAGTAGGGATCGCGCATATACATGGAATCGGTGCTGGAACAGGCGGCGACCGCGGCAACCGCGAGCAAGGCAAGAGCAAGGCGACAGGCCATTGGAGCTCCCCGAAGGCATTGGAGAGCAAACAGACTACGTCTTGTGTCCGAGCGTGTCCAACTGTCGCACGATTCCCAAGCGGGCCATCAGCCCCCGGTCGGCGGCCGCCTCGGGATTTGCCGTGGTGAGGAGCTTCTCGCCATAGAAGATCGAGTTCGCCCCGGCGAAGAAGCACAGCGCCTGGATGCCCTCGCCAAGTTCCTGTCGGCCCGCCGACAGGCGAACGTAGCTGCGCGGCATGGCAATGCGCGCCGCGGCAATGGCGCGCACGAACTCGAACGGATCGAGCGGCGCCGTACCATGGAGCGGCGTGCCCTCGACCTGTACCAGGTTGTTGATCGGCACCGATTCGGGCGGCGGCGCCAGGCTCGCGAGCTGAGCGATGAGTCCGGCTCGCTGGCGCCGACTCTCGCCCATGCCGACGATGCCGCCGCAGCATACGCGCAGGCCCGCCTTGCGCACCCGCTCGAGCGTGTCGAGGCGATCCTGGTAGTCGCGCGTGGTGATGATGCTGCCGTAGAACTCGGGCGCGGTGTCGAGGTTGTGGTTGTAGTAATCCAGCCCGGCGCGCTTGAGCTCTTCCGCCTGGCCGTCCTTCAGCAGCCCGAGCGTCGCGCAGGTCTCGAGCCCGAGCTCGTGCACTGCCGTCACCAGTGGCAGCACCTGCTTGAGGTCACGTTCCTTCGGACCGCGCCAGGCCGCGCCCATGCAAAAGCGCGTGGCGCCGTTCGTTCTCGCGGCCTTTGCCGCCGCGAGAACGTCCTCGACCGACATCAGCGGCTCGTCCTCCACGCCGGTGTGATAGCGCTTGGCCTGCGGGCAGTACTGGCAATCCTCTGGACAGCCCCCGGTCTTGATCGAGAGCAGCGTCGAGAGCTGCACGGTGTTGGGATCGAAGTTTTCGCGGTGCACCCGATGCGCCCGGTACAAGAGATCGTTGAACGGAGCCTCGAGGAGCTCGAGGACCGCCTCCGCGGTCCAGCTCATGCGGCGAGGGTCTGCGAGGCGAGCGCGCGTCGCGACGGGAAGAACATCGCCGAGACGAATACCGCGGCGGCGAGCACCGCGAGCACCATGAACACGTTGCGGAAGCCGCCTTCGGTGCGGTGCAGGAGCGCGATCATCGGCACCGCGACTGAAGCGACGCCGAGCGAGACAACGTAACGTACCGAGAGCACTCGCGCGCGGTACTCGTCGGCGACGTACTTGCCGACGATGCCGTCGTTCAGCGGGATCTGGCCGAAGATCGCCATCATCATGAGCAGCGCCACGAAGAGCATCGGCCAGCCATCGAGCGTCGCCGCGGCGGCGAGCAGCGGCATCTGCACCAGGCCGCAACCGATCATCAGGTACTTCATGTCGAAGCGGCTCATCAGCGTGCCCATCAGCACCTGCGCGAACGCGGCCACCGAGTAGACGAAGGCGACCAGGGCGCCGATGCCGACGTTGCTCTGCGTGAGGGCGCGCAGGCGCTCGTCGAAGATCTTCGGCATCGCCACCGTGGTGGAATTGAAGATGACGCCGCCGCAGACCGTGGCGACGAGCAGGATGACGAAGATCTGCGCCATGGTGCGCGCATCGAGGTGCAGGCCGATGGTCTTCGACTTCTTCGGCACCGGACCGGGATCGGGCACGAGCAGCAGGAACGCCACGCCGGCTCCGATTGAGGCGACGCCGGGGACGAAGAAGGCGGCGCGCCAGCTCCAAAGGTCCATGAGCGCGCCCGACACGATCGCCGCGAAGGCGAGCCCGAGGTTGCCCCACAGGCCGTTCCAGCCGAGCGCCATGCCGAGGTTCTTCGGCGCCGCGACGAGCATCGCGATGCCAACCGGATGGTAGATGGCCGCGAACATCCCGGTGAGCGTGAGGCCGGCGGCGATCTGCCAGGACGAGTCGGCGAAGCCGGTGAGAAAGAGCGACGCGCCGATGCCGAAGAAGAACACCGCCATCATCTTGTAGCGGCTCCAGTGGTCGGCGAGCCAGCCGGCCGGAATGGCGAACGCGCCGAACGCGATGAAGCCGCCGAGCGCCAGGGGGAGCAATTCAGAGTAAGGGCGGTCCCATTCGCGTGCAAGCGCCAGCACCACCGTCGGAAAGACCAGCATGACGAGATGGTCGAGCAGGTGCCCGAGATTGAGGAAAGGAACCAGCCAGGTGTTGGGTCGCACGTTGCGTCGCACAGGGTGCTCAGGGCGCTCCGGATCGCTCATGGGACGAAGCTTACCCCGTAAAATCGGCTCCCATGAGCGCTGTTTCAGGCGCAGTTTCGGGAGTGGTCCTCGCGGGCGGGCAGGGGCGCCGCATGGGCGGCGTCGACAAGGGGCTGCAGCCGCTGCGCGGCAAGCCGATGGCGCAGTGGGCGCTCGAGCGGCTCGCGCCGCAGGTCGACGAAATCCTCATCAACTGCAATCAGAACCTCGACGCGTATGCGCGCTTCGGCTACCGCCTGGTGCCCGACGAGATCGGCGGCTTCGCCGGCCCGCTCGCCGGTCTGCACGCGAGCCTCAAGGCCGCCGCGCATCCGCTCGTGGTGACCGTTCCGTGCGACTCGCCGTTCCTCCCGACCGATCTTGTCTCTCGTTTGGAAAGCCAGCTCGGCGAAAACGTTCTTGCAGTGGCGAAGACCGGCGACCAGCCGCACCCGGTGTTCTCGCTCGTGCGCAAGGACGTGCTCGATAACCTCGAAGCGTTCCTGCGCTCGGGCGGCCGCAAGATCGACGCCTGGTACGCATCGCTCGCCACCGTGGAAGTGAGCTTCGACGACCAGGCCGACGCCTTCCGCAACATCAACACGCTCGACGAGCTGGGCAAGGCATGACCAGCATCCTCCAGACCGTGAGCTGCCTTGACGACTACGACCCGGACTCGCTGCGCGTCGACAAGGCGCTCGAGGCGATCCGCGCGTGCCTGTCGCCGATCCTGGCAACGGAAAAAGTCGCAATCCGCCAGGCGCTGGGACGAGTGCTCGCCCAGGACATCGTGCCGTCGATCAACGTGCCGGCGCACGACAACTCGGCGATGGACGGCTACGCACTGCGCTTTTCCGACCTGAAGCCCGGCGAGACGGCGTTGACCGAGATCGGAAGCGCGTTCGCCGGCCGAGTCTTCGGGGGCAACGTCGCCGCCGGCGAATGTGTGCGCGTCATGACCGGGGCCGTGATGCCGGCCGGCACCGATACGGTCGTGATCCAGGAAGTGGCGCGCAAAGACGGTAACCGCGTCGTCATTCCGCCGGGACAGAAGAAGGCGCAGAACGTGCGCTACGCCGGTGAAGACCTGAAGGCCGGTATCGCGGTCCTTCGTTCCGGAAAGTGCATCGGCCCGGCCGACCTGGGCCTGATTGCCTCGCTCGGAATCGGCGAAGTCACGCTGAAGCGCAGGCTGAAGGTCGCCTTCTTCGCCACCGGCGACGAGCTGGCCTCGATCGGCGCGCCACTCAGGGAAGGCGAGGTCTACGACTCCAACCGCTACACGCTGCACGGCATGCTCGCGCGCCTCGGGGTCGAGCTCCTCGACCTCGGCGTGGTACGCGACGATCCGAAGCTCCTGGAAAGCGCGTTCAGGCGCGCCGCGGAGGGCGCCGACGCGGTCGTCACCACCGGCGGCGTGTCGGTCGGCGAAGCCGACTTCACGCGCGAGCTCATGGCGAAGCTCGGCGAAGTGATGTTCTGGAAGATCGCCATGCGTCCAGGACGCCCGATGGCGTTCGGCCGCATCG
>JBJMWH010000491.1:0-2983 GCA_045810245.1 Burkholderiales bacterium
CCAATCGGGCAACGACGCGTGCATCGCGCTCGCCGAAGCGGCGGCGGGCGCCGAGGAGGTATTCGTGCAGCTGATGAACCGTGAAGCGGCGCGCATCGGCATGAAGAACACCAGGTTCGCCAATGCCACCGGCTTGCCGGATCCGCAGCACTACAGCACTGCGCAGGATCTTTATCTCCTGGCGGGTACCCTGATCCGCGATTTTCCCAAGGACTACGCTCTGTACTATTCGCAGCGGGAGTTCCGTTACAACAACATCAGCCAGCCGAACCGCAACCGGCTGCTGTGGCTGGATCCGAGCGTCGACGGCGTCAAGACCGGGCATACCGAGGCCGCGGGCTACTGCCTGATCGCTTCGTCCAACCGCAGCGGCCGGCGGCTGCTCTCGGTGCTGCTAGGCGCCGCTTCGGAAGCCACCCGCGCACAGGAGTCGCAGAAGCTCCTCAACTGGGGCTTCCAATTCTTCGACAGCGTGAAGCTCCACCCGGCGAACCAGCCGGTCAAGGCGATCGAGGTGTGGAAGGGCTCGAGCGGCGAGGTGAAGGCCGGATTCCTGGCCGACGTGATCGTGACCGTGCCCAAGGGCGAGGCCGACAAGTTGAAGGCTGAGCTGCTCACGCAGCAGCCGCTCCTTGCGCCCGTCGCTCAGGGCCAGCGCGTAGGTACGCTGCGCGTAACGCACGACGCCAAACCCCTCGGTGAATATCCGATCGTGGCGCTCGAGCCAGTGGGCGTGGCCGGGATCTTCGGACGCGCGTGGGATACACTGCGGCTATGGATCAAGTAGCGGAGCGCGCATGGTTTTTCTGAACGGCAGGTTTCTTCCGCTCGAGGAGGCCAAGGTCCCGGTGCTGGATCGCGGCTTCATCTTCGGCGACGGCGTCTACGAGCTCGTGCCGGTGTATTCGCGCGTGGCCTTCCGGCTCGACGAGCACCTTGCGCGGCTGGAGCGCAGCCTCGAAGAAACCAGGATCCGCAATCCCTATGCGCGAGCGCAATGGCGCGAAATCGTCTATCGGCTGGTCGACGCGCAGCCGTTCGACGACCAGGGCGTGTATTTCCAGGTCACGCGCGGGGTCGCAAAGCGGGACCACGCGTTTCCGAAGGACGCCGAGCCTACGGTATTTGCGATGTCCAATCCATTGGTCACGCCGCCGCGGGAAACAGTACAGAAGGGTGCAGCTGCCGTGAGCGCGCCCGACAACCGTTGGCTGCGCTGCGACATCAAGTCGATTTCGCTCATCGGCAACTGCCTCCTGCGCCAGCTCTCCGTCGAGGCGGGCGCGGCCGAGACGATTCTCTTCAGGGATGGAAAGCTGACCGAAGCCTCGTCCTCGAACGTCTTCATCGTGAAGCGCGGCGTGATCCTGTCGCCGCCGAAGACCAGCCTCATCCTTCCCGGAATCACCTACGACGTGGTGTTGGAGCTCGCGCGGGGCGCCAACCTGCCGCTCGAGCTGCGCGAGGTAGCCGAGGCCGAAGTCCGCGCCGCGGACGAGATCTGGGTGACCTCTTCATCGAAAGAGGTGCTGCCCATCGTGTCGCTCGACGCAGCCCCAGTCGGCGGCGGACGGCCCGGGCCGGTCTTTGCCCGCATGTACCGGCTCTACCAGGAATTCAAGCAGAAGGTGATGCGCACCGGGAAGCGGGAGGCGGTGTCCGCCTAGCGAGGTCGCCTTGCCCGAGTCGGTGCTCGCGTTTCCGTGCGACTTTCCGATCAAAGTGATGGGCAGGAAAGAACGCGGCTTCGCCCAGGCCGTGACCGACATCGTGCTCAAGCACGCGCGCGACTTCGACCCCGCCACGGTGCAGATGCGTCCGAGCCGGCAAGGCAAGTACCTGAGCGTCACATGCGTGGTGCGCGCCACCTCGCGGAACCAGCTCGACGCGCTCTACCGCGAGCTCTGCGATCATCCCTCGGTGGTGATGGTCCTATGACCCTGGTCGATTCCATCAGCATCAGGCGACTCGGCCGCGTCGCCTATCGCCCTACTCTCGAGGCGATGCGCTCCTTCACTTCACAGAGGGTTGAATCGTCCGCCGACGAGCTCTGGCTGCTCGAGCATTTCCCGGTCTATACGCTCGGACAGGGGGCGCAGCACGCGCCGATCGAGAACGGCATTCCTCTCATCAAGGCCGACCGCGGCGGCGACATCACCTACCACGGCCCGGGGCAGCTCGTCGTCTACACGCTGGTCGACCTCGCGCGCCGCGGCATCAAGGTGCGGCAGTTCGTGGCGCTTCTCGAGCAGGCCGTCATCGATCTGCTCGAGGGCCGCGGCGCTCTCAGGGCCGGCGCACCCGGTGTCTACGTAGGCGGCGCCAAGATCGCGGCGCTCGGCATTCGCGTGCGCCAAGGACGCGCGTACCATGGCCTTTCGCTCAACGTCGACATGGACCTTTCGCCCTTCAGCTCGATCGATCCCTGCGGCTACCCCGGTCTTGCCGTAACCCAGACAAAAGATATCGGGATAAGCGAAACGATCGCGGTGCTCGGCGAGCGTCTCGCCGCGCTTCTTGCGGAGAAGATCGAGCATGCGTGAGCCCGGCGTCAAGGAAAAGGGCGCGCGCAAGACGATCCGCATCGTGCCGCGCATCGAGCCTAGTGCGCCGCTGCCCAAGCCGGCTTGGATCCGGGTGCGCGCCGCGAGCCCCAATTCCCGCTTCTACGAGATCAAGGACGTGCTGCGCCGGCACAGCCTGCATACGGTGTGCGAGGAGGCTTCGTGCCCGAACATCGCCGAGTGCTTCGGCAAGGGCACGGCGACCTTCATGATCCTGGGCGACATCTGCACCCGCCGCTGCCCGTTCTGCGACGTGGCGCACGGCCGGCCGCTCGCTGCGGACGCGCAGGAGCCGCGCCACCTTGCCGAGACCATCGCCGCACTGAAGCTCAGCTACGTTGTCATCACGAGCGTCGACCGCGACGACCTGAAGGACGGCGGCGCTCAGCATTTCATCGATTGCATCACGGCTGTGAGAC
>JBJMWH010000492.1:0-6021 GCA_045810245.1 Burkholderiales bacterium
AGCGCCTTCAACACCTTCTGGCCGACGGGCGACTGATTGCCGAAGAAGCTGTAGGTCTGCACGAAGTGCACGTTCTTCGCGCTCGGACCGGCGAGCTCGGTGAAGCGGCCACCGGCGGGGCCCCAATGCGACACGATGGGCGGCATCCAGCCCATGCGGTCGAGCGACTTCACCACCTGCGACGACGGCCCGACGTTGCCGACGAGGAACAGGACGTCCGTGCCGGCGGACTTGAGCCGCGACAGCTGCGGCACCACGTCGACGTCGTTGCCCTCGAATTTCTCGATGCCCGCGGCCTGCATTTTCTTCTCGGCGAGCGCGGCCGTCAGGCCCTTCTCGTTCGATTCGCCCCAGGGATTGTTGACCAGGATCATGCCGGGCTTCCTGGCGTTGTACGTCTTCTGCGCGTACTGCAGCATCGCCTTGTCGACCAGCTCGTCGACCGCGGAAACTCGGAACACGTAGTTGTCCTTCGCGCCGTTCTTCGTGATCGGCGTGCCGGCGGCCCACGGATCCATGAACGGCAGCTTGTTCTCGTTCGCGATCGGCACGATGGCGAGCGCGACGGGCGAATCCAGGCCGCCGATCAGCACGGCGACCTTCTCCTTGAAGTAGAGCTCGCGCGCCGCGATCACGCCCTTGGCGGGGATCGATTCGTCGTCGCGCCGCAAGAGCTCGAGCTTGCGGGATTGGCTGCCGACCCGCACCCCGCCGTTGGCGTTGATCTCGTCGATCGCGACCTGCACGCCGCGCGTAATGGCTTCGCCGGCGCGCGCCGATTGGCCCGAGAGCGCGGTGACGAGGCCGATCTTGATGGTCTGCTGCGCCCAGGCGGGCGCGGCGGCAAGCAACGATAATGCGACGAACAAGCGGATCATTTAACCCTCCCGAGATGCGCTAGCTTAGCAGGACGCATGCCATGTTAGGCTTGCGCCTTCGCCAGCTTCGCGTCGACCCGGTGCATCCGCTCAGGTTCCACGGGCGTTACCCCTACTCCGCGATCACGCGGCGGTCCGACTATGCCTGGCCGAAGAGCCGCCGGCTCGCGGTGTACGTCGGCTTCAACATCGAGCACTTCGCCTTCGGCGCCGGCCTCGGGGCCTGCATCGGGCCGAAGGGCCACGAGCCCGACGTCCTGAACTACTCCTGGCGCGACTACGGCAACCGCGTCGGGGTCTGGCGCTGCCTCGAGCTCTTCGGCCAGCTCGGTCTGAAGGTTGGCGCGATCATCAACACGGCGCTCTACGACTATTGCCCCGAGGTGATCGAGGCGTGCGTCAAGCGCGGGGACGAGCTGATCGGCCACGGCCACACCAACTCCGAGCGCCAGGGCGAGATGACCGAGATGCTGGAGAAGGCGCTGCTCAAGTACTGCCGCGAGCGCATCGAGAAGCAGTCCGGCCAGAAGGTGCAGGGCTGGCTCAGCCCCTGGATCTCGGAGAGCTTCGTCACCCCGGACCTGCTCCAGGAAACCGGCTATTCGTACACCCTCAACTGGTGCCACGACGACCAGCCGCTCGAGATGAACACCCGCGGCGGGAAGATCTGGGCGGTACCCTATCCGCAGGAGCTGAACGACATCCCGGCGATCATCCACCGCCAGATGTCGGCAAGCGCCTTCGCCGACCTCATCGTCGACAACTTCGACGAGATGCTCGAGCAGTCGCGCACCCAGCCGCTCGTCATGGGCATCGCGCTGCATCCCTACATCGTCGGCCAGCCCCACCGCCTGCGGCACCTGCGCCGCGCGCTGCAGCACATCGTGAAGGAAAAGCGCGTCTGGTTCACTACTCCAGGCGCGATCGCGAGCTGGGTCGGCGAGAGTCCGATCTCGGATACGAGCTTTTTCAACTAACGGCGCGAAGCGCCGCCCTGTAGACCTCGCTGGCCTCGTCGAAGCCCGTCACCGTGACGTCGAGGTCCTTCAGCAGGCCGTCCTCGATGCCGTAAACCCATCCGTGGACGGCGAGCGGCTGGCCGCGCTCCCAGGCGTCGCGCGCGATGCTCGTATGGCAGACGTTCGCCACCTGCTCGATCACGTTCAGCTCGCAGAGCCGCTCGGCGGCGTTGGCCGCCCCGGCAAGCGCCGCTGCGTGCTTCAGGCGCACGTCCTGCACATGGCGCAGCCAGTTGTCGGAAAGGCCCAGGCGATCGCGCGCGAGCGCCGCCTGCACGCCGCTGCAGCCGTAGTGGCCGCATACGATGATGTGGCGCACCTTGAGGATGTCGACCGCGAACTGCATCACCGAGAGGCAGTTGAGGTCGGTGTGCACCACCAGGTTCGCGATGTTGCGGTGGACGAAGAGCTCCCCGGGCAGCAGGCCCACGATCTGGTTGGCCGGCACCCGGCTGTCGGAGCAGCCGATCCAGAGGTACTCGGGGAACTGCTGGCGCGAGAGCTTCCTGAAGAACTCCGGGTCCTGCAGGTGCATCGCCTGGGACCAGGCGCGGTTGGCGTCGAAGAGATGCTTGAGCGATCGCATACGGCTCTACCTGAACGCCAGCTCGAGCTTCAAGCCTCAGCGCTCGCCCAGCAGCGGAACGAAGTCGTACTCGCCGATTCCCTGGAGCACGAGGAACGTGGCCGAGCCCTCGCCGGCGTTGGTGACGAGGTGCGGCCGGCGCGGCGGCACCGAGTAGGTCTCGCCGGGCTTCAGGGTCACGTTCTCCTTCGGCTCCTGCATGAAGATGCGGATCGATCCCTGCAGCACGTAGAACGTATCCTGGACGTTGTTGTGGTAGTGCCAGGGCACCTTCTGCGTCTTCGAGATCTGCAGCTCGTTGATGCGAAACCCCGGGCGCTGCGCGTGGAATGCCCTGCGCTCGACCTCGTAGAGATGGCTGGCGTCTTTCAATGCTTCCATTCGATCCTCGCTTCGCCGCTCGAGTATAGCGCTTCCACCCTCGCCCAAAGCGCCGCGCCTCTTTCGGCGCCGAGCCTGCGTTCGTACTGCGCTCTCCATGCCTCGAGCTGGGCGGGCAGCGGCCGCCGCGGATCCTCGCTCAGCGAGTAGGCCATCCCCTCGGTGATCCACTGCGGTCCTCGCCACGCCCTGATCAAGCCGAGCTTCTCGTACTGGGCCGCATGGATCAGCTCATGCCGGACGAAATGCGCCGCCCAGCCGCGAGGGCCGATCAGAATGGCCTTGCCGCCGAACGTCTCCGCGGTCGAGCGGCGCTTGCCGAAAGTGCCGAAGCATTGCTCCGACGAGCAGAACAGTGCGACCGGCAACGCATGCGGCGCGCCGAGCTTCTGCGCCACGTCCGCGCGCGCCGAGCGCACCAGCTCTTGCGCTTCGGCGAGCCGCGGAGCGTCGTCGACGCACACGCGCGCTTCGCAGACCAGTCCGAACAGCCCGGGCGCAAGCGCTCGCAGGGGGCTGGGAATCGCCAGGGTTGCGACCGGGACGAGCGCCACGGCGATCAAGCCGATCGGAAGCAGCCGCCGGACCTTCGAACGGCTATTGCGCATTGGCGGCGCGGATCAATGGGACATCGAGGATGCGCACGCCTTGCGGCCCGCGCTCGATACTCGCGACGAGCGCGCTCACCATCTGGGCAATCGTGACGAGCCCGAGGCGCAGGGCCGTTTCGCGCAGCGGCGGCAGCAGCGCGGCGAGCGCATAGAACGGAACGAGGAGACAAGGCCAGCGGTGCCCGGGACCGAGCACGTACCATGGACGCAGGATGGTCGCGGGAATACCGCTTGCCCGAATGCGCGCCTCGCCCTCCTGACGCACGGCGATATACGCCTGCATCACCGGCGCGGGCTGAGCCACGCTGACATAGACGAAATGAGCGATGCGCGCCGCGCGCGCCGCCACGAGGGCGGCATCGACCGAGGGAAGATCCACTGCCTGGAAGCTCGCCGCCTTGGCCGGGCTGGGATGCGGGGTGCCGACGAGGTGGACGAGCGTGTCCGCCGGCGCGACCTTGTCCGCGAACGTCCCGGGCTCGAGCGCGTTTCCCACGACGGTCTCGGCGCCTGCGGGAACGTGCTGCGTACTCTCCTTCCGAGCCAACGCCCGCACGGCATGGCCGCGGCGAAGCAAGGCCGTTATCAGGGCCCGGCCCATATAGCCGGTCGCTCCCGTGACGAAGACGCAGTGCTGCGTCACTACCTGCGTTTCTTCGCGCGCTTGGCGGCGCGTTTCTTCTTGCGTGGCTTCGCCGTCGCGACCACCGCACCGGGATCGACGACCACCGAGCGTCCGGTCTTGAACACCACCACCACGTTGTCCATCACGAAGTCGTCGACGTTGCCGGCGGTCATCTCCGCCGCACGCACGCGCAGGATGTTGTTCTCCTGCAGTACGTTGGGGTGGACGAGCATCACGTTCCCGTTCCAGCGCGCGATCGCAGAGCGGTCCTGATGCGCTTCCGACCCGGAGCCGAGCATCCGCGATTCGAAGTCCACGCTCGGCGCGATGCCGCCGAAGATGGTCTGGCCGTTGATCTCCAATCCCTGGCGCACGGACACGCCGAGCGTCTGGAAGAGCAGCAGCGCGAACTGGCCGCGGTCCACCGACGGGCAGCGGAAGGCGAAGGACTTCTCCCAGCCGACGAAGGGCGCGTCGTCCTCGATGCCGGATTCGCGCTCGCGCAGCGACGCCTTCTCGTCGCGAATCATGTCGCCGAACCGCTGGCGCACGTCTGTGATGATGGTGAAGTCCAATGCCATTATTGTTGCCTCCCTTTCAGTTTCAGATGGAACTGCGGACGCGCTGCCGGCGCGCCGCTGCGATTCCCAGCAAGCGAAGCCACATGCCTACGCCGACCACTCCGCGTAGTGGGCGAAGGCGGCCCGCACCTTGCCGTTTTGTCCGAAATGCAAGACTTCCGCCGACAGGCCGCGGTGTCCTTTGTAGTACACCGTCACGCTGTCCGTCCCGGCGAGCACCGTTAGAAGCTCGAAGCGCAACCCGGGCAGCGCTTTGAGCGCCTTCGCCCAATAGGCCCCTACGGCCGGCTTGCCCTTCAGCTTTCCGGACGCCTCACCCATCAACGTCACGATGATGGGAGAAGACATTTCGAAATCGTCCTCGTAATGCTCGAGGACGCGCTCCAGGTCGTGCGAGTTCCATGCCGCGACCCACTCCTTGGCGAAGCGCTCGGCAAAGCCTTTCTGCATCATGTGCGCTCCGGAGAGGATTTCGAGATACGGTCACGCCACCAGCGCGTGATCTGATCCCGGCAGGGCGTGAGAATGTGGGAGATCGCGATCAACGCCAGGCCGGCGAACAGGATCGGCACGGGATGCCAGTGCCGGGGAAGGACGCTCGCCAGCACCACCATCGCCACGCCCGGGCCCGCGCAGGCGAACGAGATGCTTCGGGTGCGGAGCGTGATCCGAGGCTTCATGGCCGCATTATCATTGCCCACCTCGGAGAGGATTGAAAGGGGAGAAAGGCATGCAACCGGGAAAGATCCGCCTCATCAACTCGGGCGGCCAGAGCAACGCCGGCTTCACCCAGACGGTCGCCGTGTCCGTCGGCAATCCGGCGCGGGTGTCAGGGCTGTCGCGAGCGCCGCGCTCATGTCCCGGTCGAGCGATCCGACGCCCTTGAGGACGAAGGTGCCGCCGTTCGACCAATGCGTCCGGACATGCGCCTGAGCGCTCGAAGACCGGAGGTCGAGCAGGCGCAGCTCCAGCACGACCTCGGTTCCGCCTTCGACGATCGAGGGAATGCCGATCCGAAGGATCGGGCCGAGTTCGTGAACCACGATGACGAGCACCTTATCCGGCCTCGGCCTGGCCGCGGATGCTAGCTTAAGCAGCGCATCGTCCGATGGCACCTCGGCCATGCGCTCTCCAGGCAGCCGGCGCACCTCGAACCGGGCGACGCACGCCGAATCGGTGAAGAATGACTCGATTCCGTGCAGCGCCGCGGCCTCGCGCCGTTCCGGCTCCTTCTGATCGGCTCGCCACTGCGGTCCCCAGAGGACGAGCGCGGAGAGCTTCCCCGCGCCCTCCCTGCAGAACGGCTCTTGCATCGTCGCGCCGGTCGTTTCCACGTTCGT
>JBJMWH010000493.1:0-3733 GCA_045810245.1 Burkholderiales bacterium
GCGCGAGGTTCTTAGCCCGCAGCGTGGCGTTCTCCTCGAAAAGCTGCGCCTGGATGGAGAAGTAGTCGCCCACCGTGCGCAGAAAATCGATCGGCGCGGTGGCCGCGCGCTGCAGCGGGTAGGCCGCGAGCGCGAGCACGCTCCTGAGACCCTCGGCATAGCGAAAGCGCGCATCGAGCACCAGCAGGGCGAGCGAGAGGGACGCGAAGAAAAACAGCCGGACAAGCGGTGCGGGCCCTCGCTTGAAGAAAGGTGGCGGGGTGTGTTCCATCCCAGGCGAGGTACGGGGGCCCCTTTATCCCCGTCGGGCCCTTAGTCGTTGGTGAAGATCGGGCCGAAGTGCTCCATCTTCTCGAGCGCCTTGCCCGAGCCGCGCACGACGCAGGTCAGGGGATCGTCGGCGACGATGACCGGCAAGCCCGTCTCCTCCATCAGCAGCCGGTCGAGATCGCGCAGCAGCGCGCCGCCGCCGGTGAGCACCATGCCCTTCTCGGCGATGTCGGCGCCGAGCTCGGGCGGGGTCTGCTCGAGCGCGGATTTGACCGCCGAGACGATCTGGTTGAGAGGCTCGGTGAGCGCCTCGAGGATCTCGTTCGACGAGATGGTGAAGCTGCGCGGAATGCCTTCGGCGAGGTTACGGCCTTTCACTTCCATCTCGCGCACTTCCGAACCCGGAAAGGCGGAGCCGATCTCCTTCTTGATGAGCTCTGCGGTGGTCTCGCCGATCAGCATTCCGTAGTTGCGGCGGATGTAGTTGATGATCGCTTCGTCGAACTTGTCGCCGCCGACGCGCACCGAGCCGGAGTAGACCATGCCGCCGAGCGAGATCACGCCGACCTCGGTGGTGCCGCCGCCGATGTCCACGACCATCGAGCCGGTCGCGTCGGCCACCGGGAGGTCCGCGCCGATCGCCGCGGCCATCGGTTCCTCGATCAAATAAACCTGTCCCGCGCCCGCTCCGATGGCGCTCTCGCGGATCGCGCGCCGCTCCACCTGCGTGGACCCGCAGGGCACGCAGATGATGATTCGCGGCGAGGGCGAGAACAGCTTGTTGTCGTGGACCTTCTTGATGAACTGCTTGAGCATCTGCTCGGTCACCGTGAAGTCGGCGATCACGCCGTCCTTCATCGGCCGGATGGCGATGATGTTGCCCGGGGTCTTGCCGAGCATCAGTTTCGCTTCCTTGCCGACCGCCTGGATGGTTTTCTTGCCGTTCGGGCCGGCCTCCTGCCGGATCGCGACCACGGAGGGTTCGTCGAGCACGATCCCTTTGCCGCGGACGTAGATCAGCGTGTTGGCGGTCCCGAGGTCGATTGCGAGATCGTTCGAGAAGTAGCTGCGAAGGAATCCGAACATGGGCAAGCGGAGACTTTCTCCTGTGTTTTTGTGCGCGGCAACAAATGCGCAGGTGGCCGATATAATACGCCAACGTAGCGCCTGAATCGAAGGGAAAAACGCCTGTCGCGGCGGCTCTTGCCGCGGCGGTTCATCGAACGCGAATGTCGCTCTCCGACGACCAGATCCGGCGCCTCGCGCGCCTCGCCCGCATCGCCCTGCAGCCGGGGGAAACTGCGGAAGTGGGTAGCCGTCTGAACCGGATCCTCGAGCTGGTCGGCGAAATCCAGGGGGTCGATACCGCGGGCATCGAGCCGATGTCCCACGCCCTGGACGTGGTCCAGCGGCTGCGCCCGGACGAGGTTGCCGAGACCGACCGGCGCGAGGCGTATCAGTCCGTTGCCCCGGCCGTGGAAGGGGGGTTGTATCTCGTCCCCAAAGTCATTGAGTAGCCTGCTCAACTCGACAGTCACGCAGCTTTCGGCGGCGCTCGCGGCGAGAAAAATTTCCTCCGTGGAGCTCACTCGAGCCTGCCTGGACCGGATCGCGAAGCTCAACCCTGAGCTCAACGCGTTCATTTCGAACGATGAAGAAAGAGAAACGAGCCTGGCCGCTGCCCGTCGGGCGGACGCACAGCGTGCGAGTGGCAATGCCGGTCCGCTGACCGGAATCCCGATGGCGCATAAGGACATCCTGTGCACGCGCGATTTCCGGACGACCTGCGGCTCGCGCATGCTGGAAAACTACAGGAGCCCTTACGACGCTCACGTGGTCCAGGAGCTCGAGCGCGCCGGCGCCGTGGTCACTGGCAAAACGAACATGGACGAGTTCGCCATGGGCTCCTCCAGCGAGAGCTCGCATTTCGGGCCGGTGAGGAACCCATGGGCGAAAAGCCGCGTCCCGGGCGGCTCCTCGGGCGGCTCAGCGGCCGCGGTGGCCGCCCGCTTGGTGCCGGCGGCGACCGGTACCGACACCGGAGGCTCGATCCGGCAGCCTGCCGCGCTCTCCGGTATCTGCGGGCTCAAGCCGACATACGGCACGGTCTCGCGCTACGGACTGGTAGCCTTCGCGTCGTCGCTCGACCAGGCCGGGCCGCTCGCGAAAAGTGCGGCCGACCTCGCGCTGCTCTTGAACGCGATGGCGGGATTCGACCCACGCGATTCGACCAGCCTCGAGCGCGAGAAAGAAGATTACTCGCGTCTGTTGAATTCCCAGAAGATCCAAGGGTTGCGCATCGGCGTGCCGAAAGAATATTTCGGCGAAGGCATCCAGCCGGGCGTGCGCAAGACGGTTGAGGAAGCGCTGCGCTGGTTTGCCTCGCAAGGGGCGAAGCACGTTCAGATCGAGTTGCCGCATCTGCCGCTCGGGGTCGCGGTGTACTACGTCATCGCTCCGGCGGAAGCCTCGTCCAATCTCTCGCGGTTCGACGGCGTGCGCTATGGCCACCGCGCGAGCGAGTACTCCGACCTCGTCGACATGTATGCGCGCACGCGCGCCGAGGGCTTCGGCGCCGAAGTGAAACGCCGCATCCTCGTGGGAACCTACGTCCTGTCGCACGGCTATTACGATGCCTACTACCTGCAGGCGCAGAAGGTGCGCCGGCTGATCGTGCGCGACTTTCAATCGGCGTTCGAGCGCTGCGACCTGATCCTCGGCCCGGTCGCTCCCACGACCGCGTTCGAGATCGGCGCCCAGGTCCAGGATCCGGTGAAGATGTACCTCGGGGATATCTTCACCGTGCCGGGCTCGCTGGCGGGACTGCCAGGCCTTTCGATTCCCTGCGGCTTCGACGAAGCCGGTCTACCGGTCGGGCTGCAGCTCACGGGACCCTACTTCTCCGAGGCGAAATTGCTCGCGGCGGCGCACCGCTACCAGCAGGCAACCGACTGGCACCTGCGCGTCCCCTCGGAAACGCCGCTATGAGCGGCTTCGCGGAAACGCCGTTGTGAGCACCTGGGAGATCGTGATTGGGATCGAGACCCACGCGCAGCTCCTGACACGGAGCAAGATGTTCTCCGGCGCGTCCACCGCCTTCGGTGCGGCGCCGAACACCCAGGCTTCCGCGGTGGATATCGCGCTCCCGGGCACGCTGCCAGTGCTCAACCACGCCGCGGTCGAGTGCGCGATCCGCTTCGGTCTGGCGGCGAACGCCACCATCAACCGGCGCTCGATCTTCGCGCGCAAGAATTACTTCTATCCCGACCTTCCGAAGGGCTATCAGATCAGTCAGTACGAAACGCCGATCGTGCAGGGCGGAGAAATGCGCTTCGTGGTCGGCGACCAGGAAAAGACCGTACGGCTCACGCGCGCCCACCTCGAGGAAGACGCGGGTAAGTCTCTGCACGAGGATTTTCATGGGATGACGGGAATCGATCTCAACCGCGCTGGCACGCCGCTG
>JBJMWH010000494.1:0-11972 GCA_045810245.1 Burkholderiales bacterium
CGCGCTATATCGTCTATAGCATGCTGGTCTCGTTCGTATTGGTGCTACCGGCGATGGCGCTCATGGCGCTCTCCCCCGGTCTCGGGATGGCCGTGCTGGCGGTCGCGTACATCGCCATGTTCGTCATGTCGATCATGCTGACCATCCAGCGCAGCCACGACTTCAACATGACCGGCTGG
This sequence comes from Burkholderiales bacterium, assembly GCA_045810245.1. Taxonomy (GTDB): domain Bacteria; phylum Pseudomonadota; class Gammaproteobacteria; order Burkholderiales; family SG8-39; genus SCGC-AG-212-J23. The sequence continues at coordinate 180 of JBJMWH010000494.1, forward strand.
TTCTCGCTGCTCGTGTTCGTCCCGTTCGCGAACCTGCTCTTCTGGTTCGTTCCCGGGACCGACGGCCCCAACCGGTTCGGTGCCAAGACGCAGCCCAACTCCACCGGGGTCACGGTCGCGCTGTGGATCGTGCCGGTGGTATTCGTGCTGGGGATCGCGGCGGCGGTCGCGCTGCCCGCTTACCAGGACTACGTCAAGCGCGCCGCAACGGCGCAGACCCGCTAGTCAGGTATTTTCGTTTCGGCCAGTCCTCGAGGGTGCGACGGACCCGATTGCGGGTCCATCGCATTCTCGTGATCACAGCACGGCGAACTGCTGGTCTTTGACGGCGTCGCGGAAGCCGTAGAACACCTCGTTCACCTTGCCCCAGCTTCTCAGCCGCTTCATGTTGTCGAGCCAGCGCTTCACGTTCGGATAGGCGGCGAAGTCCATGCGGATGATCTCGCCCAGCGAGACGAAGCCCACGCCCAGGTAGTCGGCGATGGTGATCTTGTCGCCGCAGAGGTAGTTGGCGCGCGGCCCGAGCCAGTGCTGGTCGAGGATCTTGAGCCAGCTCTGCGCCTTCTCCTTCGACCATTCCAGGCAGGCCTGCTGCGCGGCGTCGGTCGGACGCTTGTTGTTGGGGAAGATCTGCGGGTAGATGAACCCGTAGCCGTACTCGCGATAGAACTGGGTGTTCAGCCAGTCCATCATCTCGTTGACCTTGGCGCGCTGCTTCAGGTCCTTGGGATAGGCGGGCGAGCTCACCTTGTCGGCGAGGTACTTCAGGATGGCGGAGCATTCGGTGAGGCGGAAGCCCTCGTCCTCCAGCACCGGCACCTGGCGGTTCGGATTGATGGTGGTGAAAGGCGGCTTGTAGTGGTCTCCCTTCATCAGGTCGACGGTCACTTCCTCGACCGGCATGTTGTGCTCTGCGATGAACAGGCGCACGGGACGGCTGGTCATCGACACCGGGTGCATGTAGAGCTTCATGGCTGCCTCCTTGTCGGCCGGACTATATACCCTCTCCGTCGGCGCATGGCCCGGGCCTTGCCTGCAGCTTGCAGTGAATGAGCGAAATCCGCAGCGACATTCCCGCCCGCCTCGACCGCCTTCCCTGGTCGGCGTGGCATTGGCGCGTGGTGATCGCGCTCGGGGTGAGCTGGCTGCTCGATGGTCTGGAGGTCACGGTGGTCGGCTCGCTCGGGCCCGCGTTGCAGCGTCCCGACACTCTCGGGCTCACAGCGACCGAGATCGGCTGGGCCGCCTCCGCCTACATCGCAGGCGCGGTGCTGGGCGCACTGGTCTTCGGCCGGCTCGCCGACCGCCTGGGGCGCAAGCGCATGTTCCTCGCCACGCTGATCGTCTACCTCGTCGCCACGGTAGCGACCGCGTTCTCATGGAACATCCTGACCTTCGCCTGCTGCCGCTTCGCGACCGGATTCGGCATCGGCGGGGAATACGCCGCGATCAACTCGGCCATTGACGAGCTGATCCCGGCGCGGCTGCGCGGCACCGTGGACCTTGCGATCAACGGCACGTTCTGGATCGGTGCGGCGCTGGGCGCGGGGCTGAGCATCATCCTCCTGCATCCCGGCTTCATCGGCCCCGCATGGGGATGGCGCATCGCCTTCGGCCTCGGCGCGGTCCTGGCGGCCGCGATCGTGCTGGTGCGGCGTCACGTCCCGGAGAGTCCACGCTGGCTGCTGACGCACGGCCGCGTGGACGAGGCCGAGGCGGTCGTGCGGGACATCGAGCGGCAGGTCGGCGTCTCCGACGGCGGGCACAAGAGCCTGTCGATGCGAGCCCTGCGCAGCGTCTCCTGGAGCGAAGTCCTGCACGTCCTGCTGGTGCGCCACCGCCGTCGCGCGGTGCTCGGGCTCACCCTCATGGCCTCGCAGGCGTTCTTCTACAACGCCATCTTCTTCACCTACGCGCTGATGCTCACGCGCTTCTACGGCGTCCACGAGGAGCGCGTCGGCTACTACATCTTTCCGTTTGCGCTGGGAAACTTCCTCGGCCCCCTCGCCCTCGGGCGCCTGTTCGACGCGGTCGGCCGCCGGACGATGATCGCGGTGACCTATTCGGTTTCCGGGCTTCTTCTCATCGTCACCGCGTATGGGTTCTCGCGCGGCTGGCTCTCGGCCACCGGCCAGACGCTGTGCTGGTCGGTGATCTTCTTCGTCGCCTCCGCCGCGGCCAGCTCGGCCTACCTCACCGTGAGCGAGGTATTTCCGCTCGAGATGCGGGCGATCTCGATCTCGCTCTTCTACGCGCTCGGCACCGCGCTCGGCGGCTTCGTCGGACCGCCGCTCTACGGCGCGATGATCGAGGGTGGCAGCCGCGACGGCCTCTTCGCCGCCTACGCGCTTGCCGGCGCGCTGATGTGCGTGGCCGCGTTCGTCGCCTGGAAGCTTGGCGTCGACGCCGAACGCCGGCCGCTCGAGGAAGTGTGCCCGCCGCTGGGCATGACGACCCCCTGACCAGGGGGTCAGGGATCGGCAGCTCTAGCGGCGGCGAGTCGCGGCGGCCCGGCGGCCGGCGCGGCGGCGGTCGGTCCGGCCGCGGCGGCGCGCGGCTTGATGCGCCTGACGCGAAAGCGCCCGGTGCGAAGCGGCGCCGCGCGGCTGCCGCTTCAAGGCTTGCCGCACGGCGCGCGAACGCCGCGGCGACGCAGCGTGGGGCCTCTTGCTCGCCGCCTTTTTGCCGCGACGGTTTGGAAGCGGAACGCCGGCGCGTCTCGCCTTGGACAGGCCGATCGCGATCGCCTGCTTGGCGCTCTTCGCGCCGTGCTTGCCGGCGCGGATGTGGTCCATCTCTTCCTTGACGAATTCGCCCGCCGCAGTGCTCGGGCTCTTACCTTGCCGCAGATCGCGCTTTGCGCGCGCCACGGTGCGCTTTTCCGGCATGAGGTTTCCTTCCGTAGAGTTGTCTCAGAAGTTCAGCATCGACATCGCCGAGCGGAACGGTGCGCTCTTGCGGGCGCGGCTGCGCTCGGGCGAGCGCTTGAGGGCGAGCGCGACCGAGCGGGCGCGCGGCCGGACCAACGGCGTGTCGAGGAGGCCATTGCTCGCGCACGAGCAATGCGCGTGCCTTCTACCGGGATACCTAGTGTGTCCCCGTCCTTGCGGGCTGGCGGTCCTTGAGCGCAGCGCGGATCGCCGCGATCAGCTTGTCGGCATCGACCGGCTTGTCGACTCGATCGGTGAAGCCGGCGGCGCGCAGCCGTTCGCGCTCCACCTGCGTGAACGCGGTGAGCGCGATGGCCGGAATCGGCTGGTCGATGCCCGCCGCGAGCTCGAGCGAGCGCGCGCGGCGCAGGGTCTCGAAGCCGTCCTGCTCCGGCATGGCGAGGTCGAGCAGCAGCACGTCGGGCGGCTCCTTCGGGAGCGCGTTCTCGAACGCGTCGACAAGCTGGACGCCCGAGCCGAAGCTCTGCACCACGGCCCCCGTTTGCTTGAGCGTCAACGCGACCACCTCGTGCGCGTCCGGATCGTCGTCGGCGATCCACACCCGCACCTCGCGAAGCGCATTCTCCATGGCGCGGCGGCGCTGGTCAGGGCTCGGGGCGCCGATCGCGGCGAGCGCGGCCGCGAGCGGCGCCGCGGGCAGGTCCACGGTGAAGGTCGCGCCCCTGCCCAGGCCCGGGCTATCGGCGCGCACCTGGCCGCCGTGCAGCAGCGCGATGTGGCGCACGAGCGCCAGGCCGATTCCGAGGCCGCCCGCGCGCCGCGCCGAAGTGGTGTCGGCCTGGGTGAACCGGTCGAAGACGTGCGGCAGGAATTCGGGCGCAATCCCGAGGCCGTTGTCCTTGACCACCAGCTGCACACGCTCGCCGTTTTTCAGGAGCGAGACATGGACGACGCCACGCTCCGGCGTGAACTTGACGGCATTCGAAAGCAGGTTGGATGCGAGTTGCTGTAGCCGCCCCCCGTCGCCGACCACCATCACCGGATCGCCGGCGGTGAAGCGCAGCGTGGTTTCCTTCGCCGCGGCGCCGGGGCGCGTCGCCTCGAGCGCCGCGTTCACGATTTCGGCCAGATTGACCACGCGCCGCTCGATGTTGAGCTTGCCGCTCACGATGCGGGAGGTGTCGAGGAGATCGTCGATGAGGCGCGTCTGGTGATCGACGTTGCGCTTGATCGCCTTGGCAGCTCGCTCGACCAGCACCGCCTCCAGCGGCCGCGTGGTAGCGAGAAGGTGGCTCCAGCCGCGCAGCGCGTTGAGCGGCGAGCGCAGCTCATGGGACACGATGGCGAGGAACTCGTCTTTGGCGCGGTTCGCGCGCTCGGCCTCGGCGCGCAGCCGCTGCTCGGCCACCACCAGCTTTTCCAGCTCCTGCTGGCCGCGCTTCCTCTCGGTGATGTCGGTGGCGACCCCGATCAGGCCGATGATCCGGCTCTGCTCGTCGCGCAGCGGGGCCTTGGTGGTGAGGTAGGTCCTCTGGTCGTTTAGCGAACCGAGCGATTCCTCGATGATCATCGCCTCGCCGGAGTCGAGCACCAGGCGCTCCTTCTCGTCGAGGGCCACCACATCGTGCTCGACCTTCCCGATCGCCTTCACCCACGCGGGGTTCGCCATCAGGGTTCGTCCCTGGCGGTCCTTGGCGAAGATCAGGTCCGGGGTGCTCGTGGTGATGGCGTTCAGCAGCGCGTTTCTCTCCCTCAGGGCGGCGCTCGCGCGCTCGAGCGCCGCGGTCCTTCTGATGACCCTTTGATCCAATTCCGTATAGGCCTCCCGCATCGCCCGTTCCGCCTGGCGCTGGACCGCCGCCTCGCGCAGCACCATGACGCCGCCGGCGAGACCCGAGGCGGAATCGATGATCGGCGCCGCGTTCACGTCTACGGGGTGCACCGAGCCGTCGCGCGCTCGCAGGGCCGGCTCGCCGCCGGCCGCCGCGGCGGTACGCCGGCGCAGCGCCGTCTGCAGCGGGCTCTCGACCGTCCTGCCGTCGCGCTCGTCGAAGAGCGACAGCAGCTCGTCCACCGGCCGGCCCGCGGCCTCGTCGGCGCGCCAGCCGGTGAGCCGCTGGGCGGCGGCGTTGAGGAAGCGCACCCGGCCGCCGCTGTCGGTCGCGATCACCCCGTCGCCGATGCTCGCGAGCGTCACCTGCAGCCATTCGCGCTGCTCGTCGGCCTGCACTTCGGCCTGCGCGCGCTGCGCGGCGATGCGGTCGAGCGTATGCGCGACCCACAGCACCAGCGCGCTGAACGTGCCGATGATGATGAAGGTGAACAGCGACATGCCGAAGGCCTCGCCGAACAGGCCCTCGCGCTCGGCGAGCAGGCGGATCCAGCCGATCGTCATCGGCACGAAGAACGCGGCCGGCAGCAGCCAGCGCGTGACCACGGCGCCGGTGCGCCTGCTCGAGAGGGTGTCGACCAGCCATGGCGTTGGGCGGCCGATGGCGAGCGCGAACGCGGCGAGCAGGGCGGCGACCGCGCCGGGCGCCGACAGCGCGAGCAGCGGCGCCCCGACGTCGAAGCGCAGCACCCGCAGGCTCGCGCCGAGCAGCGCGAAGAAGGCAACCGCGCCGATGGCGCCGGCGGCGATGCCGTTGGCGGAGCCGCCGAAGATCTTGAAGTCGCGCGCGAGCGGCGTGACCAGCGCCAGCGCGAGGACCATGATGCAGGTCGCCGACGACATCGCGGCCACGCCGAAGCTCATGCCGAGCGGCTCTCCGCTCAGCGCCTCGACGAGACCGAACAGGCCGATCGCGCCCGCTACCGCCGCCGCGCTATAGGCGGCGCGGCGGCTGCGATAGTCGTCGTGCTGCGAGGCGTAGAAGCTCGAGGCCAGCAGGAGAAAGGCGAGCGCCTCGCCCGGGGCCATCGGCGCGAAGTCGGCGCCCAGATCGCGCAGCCGCGGCACCTCGATCGCCCAGCCCCATATCGCTGCGGTCGCGATGAGCGCGGCGAGCCCGTAGGCGAGCTGTGCAGCTCGACTGAGTTTGCCTAGCAGTGGGGATAGCGTTGCGAGGGGACGCATTGCCTCTGCGTGAAGATAGCTCCCCTCTGGGGAGCGATTCTATCGGGGAAATAGGGCCGAGCGGCTGTCGCCGCCGGCCGACGGGGTCAGGCCCCGTGCCTTACGTTCGGGCCAGGGCTACGACTTTGATGCTGGCGAACCTTGGCGAGCACGAACCGCGCAAGCCCCGCCGGACCACCGAACTGGTTTCTGATGAACCAGGTCGCCGCGGTCATCGCGAGCCCGCCGAGCGCCAGGCCCTTTGTCTGCTCCTTCGGCTGTCTTCTTCTGTCCCGGTACTTCAAGGGCTCCCGCGCCCTGCGCCGGGCGGCAGCTCCCGCGACTACGAAACCGAGCGCGAGCGCGCCCACGATGGTGGCGGGCGACATGAGAGCGCGCGTGCCACGCTGCCTGAGCTCGCGGCTCTCGGTGCGAATCGCGGCCTCCCGCACGTGCAGGCGGCGCTCGACCTCGAAGATTTCGGCGTCGATGCTCTTCATTCGTCGGGATTCCTGGGCGGGTCGCCGCGCAGCTGGCGCAGCAGCGCAGTGAAGGGCATTTCGGACACCAGATGACGCGCCCACCATGCGAGGGCCGCGGCGGCCGCGACATTCATGAGCGCGGCGATGGCGATCGCCAACGGCCAGGAAACGCCCTCGTCGAACATCCAGACGATTCCCGCGGCGACAAGCCCCATCCACGCCGTGATCACGAGAATCGCGATGAGCAGCCCCGCCGAGAGCAGCATGGCGAGGCGCACCCCGGCACGCCGCGCATCGAGCACCGCGAGCTGAGCGAAGTCCGCGACCAGCTGTCGGAGGTCTCCGACCAGGCGCGCGGTAAGCTCGCCCAGCCCGGGTTCGCGCAGCCGCTGCGAGGTTGCGCCCCGCGGGGGAAAGACTACTGCCACGCCTTCAGCGCCAGCTCGAAATCTTGCCGAACAGATAGCCCGCGGCAAGCGCGAGGCCGAGCGCCATCAGGGGATTCTGCTTCACATAGTCGCGCGCGCTCTCGACGTAGTCATCCTTCATTCCCCACAGCTCGTCGGTCTTGTCGCCAACGCGTCCGGCCATCTCGCTCGCGCGATCGATTGCGCCGTGCGCATTGTCCGCGAGACGGTCGATCTGCTTCTGTGCTCCGCTGGTGTTGGTCGTGCTCGTCGCCATGTGTAGTCTCCGTGTGGGCTCGGGCTGAAGTAAGCAACCTCTATGCCGCGCGCCGGTGGCCCTCGCTCGAGGCCGGCTTCGGCGGGGTGTCGTCGTCCTCGCCCGCGGGCTCGTTCGCCTTGTACGCGGCAAGCCGGTTATAGAGCGTCTTCAAGCTGATGCCGAGCATGTCGGCGGCCTTGCGCTTGGACCCGCACTCGGCCAGCGTCGCCTCGATCAGCCGCCTGCTCACCTCTTCCAGCGTGCTCCCGACGCGCACCGTGAGCAGCGATGCGGAATCCGGCGCAGTCACGGTCGCGGGGGCGAGATCGGCCTCGATCACCTCGTCGGCGAGAATGTAGGCGCGTTGCACGTAATTCTTGAGCTCGCGCACGTTGCCCGGCCAGCTGTGCGCGTACAGCGCCGCAAGCGTCGCGGGAGCGAACGACTTGTGGCTGCTTTCCTGCTTGTTCAGCAGCTCGAGGAAATGCTGCGCGAGGAGCTCGATGTCGTTGCCGCGCTCGCGCAGCGGCGGCAACGCGATCGGGAACACGTTCAGCCGATGGTAGAGGTCCTCGCGGAGCTTGCCTTCGGTCACTGCGTGCTCGGGATTGCGGTTGGTGGCGGCAATGAGGCGAACGTCGGCGCTGATCGGCGTCGTCGTGCCCACGCGCATGAACTGCCCGGTCTCCAGCACGCGCAGCAGCTTGACCTGCAGCTCCTGCGGCATCTCGGTGATCTCGTCCAGGAAAAGGCTGCCGCCGTGAGCGCGCTCGAAGTAGCCCTTGTGCTGGCGGTCGGCGCCGGTGAAGCTGCCCTTCTCGTGGCCGAACAGCTCGCTCTCGATGAGCTGCGGCGATACGGCGCCGCAGTTGAGCGGCAGGAACGGGGCGCGCTTGCGTCGCGAGAGATCATGGATCGTCTGCGCGGCGAGCTCCTTGCCGGTGCCGCTCTCGCCCATGAGCAGGACCGTCGCCGAGGTCGGGGCCACGCGCCCGAGCTGGTCGTAGAGCTTCTGCATCGGCGTCGATGAGCCGAGGATGTGGCCGAAGCGGCCGAGCTTGCGCAGCTCGTCGCGCAGCTCGCCGATCTCGGCGCGCAGCTCGCCGGTCTTGGGCACACGCCGCAGGATCGACTTCAGCCGCTCCACGTCGACCGGCTTCACCAGATAGTCGGTCGCGCCCAGGCGCAGCGCCTCCACGGCGCTCTCTACGCTCGCATGTCCGGTGATCATCACCACCTCCGTTGAGGCACGCGTCTCCAGGTCGCTCACCAGCTCGATGCCGCGCCCGTCGGGCAGCTGCAGGTCGGTCAGCATGATGTCGGGCTGCAGGCGCGACATGTGGATGCGCGCGGCGCGCAGGCTGTCGGCGGTCGCCACGCTGAAGCCTTCGGCCTTCGCCAGCTCGGAAAGCCATTCGATGGCTTCGGGGTCGTCGTCTACAAGAAGAAGATGGGGCATCGCGCTCGTAAGAGTTACCGGAAAGGTGTATTTCCTGCAGGGCGCGCGCCTTCCGGCGCGACGCCAAAACCGAACGCAACATGCGTACCAGCGTGAGTAAAAATTTCCGCGTTCGCCACACAGCTAACCTAAGTGCATGAGCGTCCAGCGTAAAGACTCCGATCGGCCCTAACTGATGTAAAGCCGCCGCGCGGCCGCATGCCCTTCGGAGTGTCACCTCATGCCGACAGCCCGCTCGCAGAAATTGCCGGCGCCTACCGCGAGCGCGCCCCGGCACGGCGCTTCCTATGTCGACTGCCGTGGATTGGAAAGAACTCTTCGGTCTGACGCTGCCGCCACTGGAGCTCGTGGTCCGCGGCACGCTCATGTATCTCTTCCTCTTCACGCTGTTCCGCGTCGTCATCAAGCGGCGCATCGGAGCGGTGGGAATGGCCGACCTGCTGGTGCTCGTGATCATCGCCGACGCGGCGCAAAACGGAATGGCCGGCGAATACCGCAGCGTCACCGAGGGCGTCATCCTCGTTGCGACGATCATCGCCTGGGAGGTGCTGATCGACTTTCTCGCCTTCCGCTTTCCCGGGCTCGAACGCCTCCTCATGCCGCCGCCGCTCCTTCTCATCGACCGCGGCCGCATCCTGTGGCGGAATCTGCGCAAGGAGCTCGTCTCGGAGCTCGAGCTGGAGGCGAAGCTGCGCGAGCATGGCGTGGCCGACGCGCGCGAGGTGGAGCGCGCCTATATCGAGCCCGACGGGCAGTTCACCGTACTGAAGAAGAACACCTAGCGAAGCGCGGGCTTCAGACGCCGAGCGAGTTCTTCATCTTCGCGCTGATCGCCTGACGCGTCTTCCAATAATCGGCCCAGGGATCCTTCTTCAGCGAGGCAAGCCGCTGTCGCACGGTTTGCACATTGAACCGCGTTCGCACGTCGTCGCCGGGATCCAGCTCGTCCCACAACAGCGGAACAGAGACCCCGCCGTTGGCGCGCGCGCGAGGCGAATACGCCGCTACGGCGCTCGCGGTCTCCGAGTTGCGCAGATAGTCGGCGAAGATCTTGTTCGGCCGGCTTGCCTTGGCGATCTTGGCGGTGAAAAGATCCGGCCGCGCCTTCACCAGCATCTGGGCGATGCGCTCGGTGAATGCCTTCACCGCGTCCCACTGGAGGTCGGGCTTGATCGGCGCCACGACATGCAGCCCTTTTCCGCCGGTGGTCTTCAGGAAGCTCTTCAGGCCCAAGCCATCGAGCAAAGTCTTGGTGAGCAGCGTTCCCTCGACCAGCAGCTTCCACGGCAAAGCCTCGTCGGGATCGAGGTCCATGGTGATGCGGTCGGGGTGCTTGATGTCGGGGACCGTCGCGCCCCAGGTGTGGAACTCGACGGCGCCGTTCTGGACCGCGCTCACCACGGCGTCGAGCGATGCGGCGTAGATGTAAGCGCCCTTGCTCGAGCGCTCGCGCTTCACGGTCTGCAGGCTGCCGGGGCTCGCGGCCATCGTGAGATGGCGCTGATAAAAGCATTCCCCGGCGACGCCGTCGGGACAGCGTACGAGCGACAACGGCCGGTTCTTCAGATGCGGCAGCAGCCACTCGCCCGCTTCCTCGACGTTGCGCGCGAGATCGATCTTCTGGATGCCGTGTTGGGGCCAGATCACGCGCTCCGGATGCGAGATCCTGACGCCCAGAACGGTATTTGAGCCGGTTCCTTTTTGCTCGATCTCCTTGGCCCGCCGGGGAGGCGAAACCGCGCGCTCCTCGTGGACGTTTTTTGCCGGCAGATCCTCGCGCAAGCCCATGAACGATGCTTGCCGCAGGATGCCGTCCTTCGTGCGCTCGGCATAGGCGACCTCGGCGACCAGCGAGGGCCGCACCCACTGCACGCCTTTTTCCTTCGGTGGATCGACAAAAGCCGGCTGCGGGCGTTTGAGCGCGGCGAGGCGGCGCGTCAGCGAGCGCAGCAGGTGCTCGTCGAAGCCGGTTCCGACCTTGCCGGTGAAATGGAGCTTGCCCTGCTGATCGTACAAGCCGACGAGCAGCGCGCCGAAGCCGGTGCGCGAGCCACCCGGGGCGGTGAACCCGCCGATCACGAAATCCTGCCGCTGCCGGCACTTGAGCTTGATCCAGCTCTTCGAGCGTCCGGTGACGTACACCGATGCGGCGTCTTTTCCGATGAGGCCCTCGAGGCCGAGCTTGCATGCATGCGCCAGCACCTCGCGCGCGCTGCCTTTCAGGTCGGCGCTGAAGCGGACCGATTCCGTGTCCTTGAACGACTTGCGCAGGCGCTTCTTGCGCTCGCTCAATGCGAGAGGGCGCAGATCGTGGCCCGCAAGGAACGGCGCATCGAACACGAAATACACGATCCCGCTGACGCGCCCGGCGTCGAACGCGTTCTGCAGCGCCTGGAAATCGGAGCGTCCGTCGGCCCCCGGCACCACGATCTCGCCGTCGAGCCAGGAATTGCGCAGGCGCAGGCCGCCGAGCGCCGCGGCGAGCTGCGGCAGCTTCGCGCTCCAGTCGTTGCCGGAACGGGTGAAGAGACGCGGCACGCCGCGCTCATCGAAGCGCGCGAGCAGGCGGTAGCCGTCGTGCTTCACTTCATACACCCATTCGCCGGCTTTTTTCGTCTCGGCCGGAGGCTCGGTGACGAGCGTGGCGAGCATCGGCGCGACGAACTGCGGCAAGTGCGCCCGCGCGGCGCGGGCCACTTTTTCCGGCGCACGCTTCACGCTTTCGGGCCGCGCGCGCGTGATGTCCATGCCGGGCGCCGCGTCTTCGTCGTTGCGCTTGATCAGCAGCCACTGCGGCTTGTCCTCGGCGCCCCGTGTCCGGGTCAGGATCCAGCGGCCGTGCAGCTTGTCGCCGTCGAGCCGGAAATGCAGCCGCCCCTTGCGCAACGCCTGCGCGGGGTCATCGTCCTCGGGCGTCCACGCGCCGCGATCCCAAAGCAGCACCTCGCCGGCGCCGTACTGCTTTTCCGGGATGACACCCTCGAATTCGCCGTACTCGAGCGGATGATCCTCGGTCTGCACCGCGAGGCGCTTGTCCGCCGGATCGAGGCTCGGCCCCTTCGGCACGGCCCAGCTCTTCAGCACACCGTCGAGCTCGAGGCGGAAGTCGTAATGCAGCCGCGAGGCAGCGTGCTTCTGGATGACAAATTGTCGCCCGGTCGCACGCTGTTTTTCGCGTCCCTTGGGTTCGGGAGTGAGTGAGAAGTCCCGCTTGCGATGATATTGCTTGAGCGTCATTCG
>JBJMWH010000495.1:0-4236 GCA_045810245.1 Burkholderiales bacterium
CGATGTCGACCTGGTGATGCTCGACGACGAGGTGCTCGACATCCTCGCCACATGGGATCAGGTGGCAGCGGGCGCCGACTCGACGCTCAACGGCCAGACGGCGAGCGCGGATGCGCGCATCGTCACTGGCGCCTTCGGCCTTGGCAAGCTGCGCTCGGGCGCCTTTGCGCAGCTGCCGGTCGCGCACATCGATGAGCTGCTCAAGCGCTTCGGGCGGGTGAAAACGGCGGCCGGCGAGACGGTGATCCGCGAAGGAGACCAGGGTGACTACTACTACGTGGTGGAATCGGGCCGCTTCTCGGTCGAGCGGCTTGTCGGCGGGGCGAAAGTCCTGCTGGCGGAGCTGAAGAGCGGCGATGCGTTCGGCGAGGAGGCGCTGGTGTCGGAGGCCAAGCGCAACGCCACCGTGACCTCGCTCGGCGAAGGCGAGCTCCTGCGCCTGGAGCGGACACATTTTGACGAATTGCTGCGCGAGCCGCTGCTGCGGCGCCTGCCGTTCGCCGAGGCGGCGGAAAAGGTGCGGCGCGGCGCGCTGTGGCTCGACGTGCGCTATCCCTCGGAATACCAGTACGACAAGCTGCCCGGGGCGATCAACGTGCCGCTCGCCGAAGTGCGCAACATGTTCGCAGTGCTCGACCGCTCCAGGGAATACGTCGCGTATTGCCAGAGCGGGCGCCGCAGCGCCGCGGCTGCCTTTCTCTTCGCCCAGCGCGGCTTCAAGGTGTGGCTCCTCGACGGGGGTCTGCGAAGTGTGCAAAAAAGCGCATAAATCCGCGCAAATCCTGACGGGAATTCCTTTGAGAATCAGAATAGATAGCGCTAACATCGCATAACCAGCTAGAACCCCGCGGCGGGAGGAACTTTCGATGAGCGCAGTTCTGAGTTCGCATGCAGCGAGCAACGACTTCGGCGCGCGCCTTGCGTTTCAGAAGCAGCTCCAGGTCGTGACCAACAGGATCCACGCGACCAGCAACATCGACGAGATCATGCTGGAGATGAGTGCGGAGGTGTGCGCGCTCTTCAATGCCGACCGCCTGACCATCTACTCGATCGCCGAAGACAAGCAGTCGATCGTGTCCAAGGTCAAGACCGGGCTGAACTCCTTCAAGGACCTGAAGCTGCCCATCGCCGAGCACTCGATCGCCGGCTACGCGGCGTTCGTAAAGAAGACCCTCAACATCAAGGACGTCTACGACGACGCGGAGCTGCGGGCCCTCAACCCGAACCTGCGCTTCCTGCAGGAAGTGGACAAGCGTACCGGCTACCGCACCAAGCATATGCTGGTCGCGCCGATCGTCGAGGCGGGCGGCAGCGAGCTCATCGGCGTGATCCAGGTGATCAACCATAAGACCGGCACGCCTTTCGGCGAGATGGCCGAGGACGGCATCGCCGAGCTCTCGCAAACCCTGGCGATCGCGTTCAAGCAGCGCCAGAAGCCCGCCGTCGCCAAGACCAAGTACGACTATCTCATTTCCGACGCGGTGCTGTCGGCGGGCGAGTTCGAGCTTGCCTCGCGCCAGGCGCGCCAGAAGGCGGTCGAGATCGAGCAGGTGCTGCTGGAGGAGTTCCAGGTCAAGCTCCCGGCGATCGGCGCTGCGCTTTCCAGGTTCTTCGGCGTGCCCTACGAGCCGTTCAAGCCCGACCGGGTGAAGCCGGGCGAGCTTCTGAAGAACCTGAAGCGCGAGTACGTCGAGTCGACCCAGTGGGTGCCGATCGACGACATAAGGGAAGGCCTGGTCGTGATGTGCCTCGATCCGGAGCGCATCCGCTCCTCGCGCATCGCCGCCAACGTGTTCCCCAAGGCGCGCATCGTCTACAAGGTGACCACGCAGAAGGAGTTCCGCGACACGCTGAACCACTTCTACGGCGGCGACGGCGGCGCGAGCCTGGGCAACATCGAGGATATGCTGTCGGACCTCTCCGACGACGGCTCAGCCGACGCCGCGGACGGGCCGGCATCGGCGGAGGTCGACGCCGCGGCCGATAACGAGCTGGTGAAGCTCGTGAACAAGGTGATCGTCGACGCCTACAACCAGGGCGCCTCCGACATCCACGTCGAGCCCTATCCCGGCAAGGCCAAGACCGAGATCCGCTTCAGGAAGGACGGCAATCTCGCGCCCTATATCGAGGTGCCGGCGAGCTACCGGGCGGCGCTCGCGGCGCGCATCAAGATCATGTGCGACCTGGACATCTCGGAAAAGCGCAAGCCCCAGGACGGCAAGATCAAGTTCAGGAAATTCGGGCCGCTCGACATCGAGCTGCGCGTGGCCACCATTCCCACGGCCGGCGGCGTCGAGGACATCGTGATGCGGATTCTGGCCGCCGGCGAGCCGATTCCGCTCGAGAAGATGGGTTTCTCGGCGCGCAATCTCGACCAGCTGCAGCACACGGTGTCCAAGCCCTACGGGCTGTTCTTCGTCTGCGGGCCGACCGGCTCGGGCAAGACCACTACGCTGCATTCGGTGCTCAAATCCCTCAATACACCCGATACCAAGATCTGGACCGCCGAGGACCCGGTGGAGATCACGCAGAAGGGCTTGCGCCAGGTCCAGGTGAACAAGAAGGCGGGCCTCGACTTCGCCGTGATCATGAAGTCGTTCCTGCGCGCCGACCCGGACATCATCATGGTCGGCGAGATGCGCGACAAGGAAACCACCTCGACCGGCATCGAGGCCTCGCTCACCGGCCACCTGGTGTTCGCCACGCTGCACACCAACTCCGCGCCGGAATCGATCATTCGCCTGCTCGACATGGGCATGGACCCATTCAACTTCTCCGACGCGCTGCTCGGGGTGCTGGCGCAGCGCCTGGCGCGGCGCCTGTGCAGCTGCAAGCAAACCTATGCGCCGGAGCCCGCCGAGCTGACCTCGTTCCTGCGCGAGTACTGCGACGAGCTCATGAACACCGCGCGCTTCAAAGCCGATCCCAAGGGCTCGATGGAAGCGGTGTACAAGGAGTGGGTGAGGGTGTATGGCAACGAGAAGGGCCAGCTCACCTTCTACAAGCCGACGGGCTGCGACAAGTGCGGCGGCAGTGGGTTCAAGGGTCGCATGGGCCTCCACGAGCTGCTCGTCGCCAACGACAAGCTGAAGAAGCTGATCCAGGAACACGCGCGCGTGGCCGATATCCTCGCCCAGTGTCTGGAGGACGGCATGCGTACGCTGAAGCAGGACGGGATGGAAAAGTGCCTGGCGGGCCTCACCCACATCAAGGAAGTGCGCTCGGTCTGTATTAAATAAGATGCTCGAGACTACTCAGGGCCTGCGATTTGCCGGTGGCTCCGCGCCCACCGGGGCGGACGATCTCGGCCAGCGCCTGGAGCAGCTGAACGCGATCGGCGCCTCGCTCTCCGCCGAGCGCGACATCCATCGCCTGCTCGAGACGATCCTCGCCGCCGCCAAGACGATCACCCGCGCCGACGGCGGCACGCTCTATCGCCTCACCGACGACAAGACCCTGCGCTTCGAGATCGTGCGCACCTCCTCGCTCAAGTACTACCTCGGCGGCACCACCGGCAACCCGGTGCCGTTCTATCCGATCCAGCTCTACAAGGACGGCAAGCCCAACCACGGGATGGTCGCGGCGTACTCCGCGCTCACCGGCAAAACGGTGAACATCGCCGACGCCTACTCCGCCGAAGGCTTCGACTTCAGCGGCACGCGCGCCTTCGACCAGAAGACCGGCTACCGCTCCAAGTCCTTCCTCAGCGTGCCGATGCGCAACTACGAGCGCGAGATCATCGGCGTGCTGCAGCTCATCAATGCCCACGACCCGCAGACCGGCGAGATCGTGCCGTTCTCGGCCTCCGACCAGCGCCTGGCCGAGTCGCTCGCCTCGCAGGCCGCGGTGGCGCTCACCAACAGGATGCTCATCAATCAGCTCGAGCAACTGTTCGAATCCTTCATCAACATCATCAACAACGCGATCGACGAGAAATCCCCCTATACCGGCGGCCACTGCCAGCGCGTGCCGCAGCTCACCATGATGCTCGCCGAGGCGGTGAACGACACCACGGAAGGCCCGCTCAGGGAATTCCACATGACCGACAAGGACCGCTACGAGCTGAAGATCGCCGGCCTCCTGCACGACTGCGGCAAGGTCACCACCCCGGTACACATCGTCGACAAGGCGACCAAGCTGGAAACGATCTTCGACCGGATCCACCTGGTCGACACGCGCTTCGAGGTGCTCAAGCGCGACGCCGAGATCGAGGCGCTGAAAGGCGGCCTGGATGAA
>JBJMWH010000496.1:0-4930 GCA_045810245.1 Burkholderiales bacterium
CAAAGAAGGACGGCGTGATCCGCCGCCACTGGGTGCGGCGCGACGGCTCGGTCCGCGACACTGTGATGTACAGCGTTCTCCTGCACGAATGGCCCGACGTGAAGAAGCATCTCCTTTTCAGGTTGCGCAGGCATGAAACCCATTAATGTAGGGCTGCTCGGCATCGGCACCGTCGGCGGCGGTACCTGGGAGGTGCTCAACCGCAACGCCGACGAGATCCAGCGCCGCGCCGGACGCGCGATCCGCATCGCGGTCGTGGCGGACAAAGAAGTCCAAAAAGCAAGATCCATCGTAAATGACAAAGCGAGGGTGGTCGACGACGCCTTCGGCGTGGTGCGCGGAAAGGACGTCGAGATCGTCATCGAGCTGATCGGCGGCTACACCGTGGCGAAGGAGCTGGTGCTGGAGGCGATCGCCCATGGCAAGCACGTGGTCACCGCCAACAAGGCGCTGCTCGCCACGTACGGCAACGAGATCTTCGCCGCCGCGCAGAAGAAGGGCGTGATGGTCGCCTTCGAGGCCTCGGTCGGCGGCGGCATCCCGATCATCAAGGCGCTGCGAGAGGGCCTTGCCGCCAACCGCATCGAATGGATCGCCGGCATCATCAACGGCACCTCGAACTTCATCCTCTCGGAGATGCGCGACAAGGGCCTGCCGTTCGAGGCTGCGCTGAAGGACGCGCAGGCGCGCGGCTACGCCGAGGCCGACCCCACCTTCGACATCGAGGGCGTCGACGCCGCGCACAAGCTCACCATCCTGTCCGCGCTGGCGTTCGGCATCCCGATGCAGTTTGAAAAATGCTTCCGGGAAGGCATTCAAAAGCTGACGAAGGCCGACATCGGCTACGCCGAGGCGCTCGGCTATCGCATCAAGCTCCTCGGCATCACGCGGCGGGCGAAAAACGGCATCGAGCTGCGGGTGCATCCCACGCTGGTGCCGGCGCGCCGCCTGATCGCCAACGTCGAGGGCGTGATGAACGCCATCCTGGTGAAAGGCGACGCGGTCGGCGCGACGCTCTACTACGGGGCCGGCGCGGGCGCCCAGCCCACCGCGAGCGCCGTGGTGGCCGATCTTGTCGACGTGACGCGCCTCATCACCGCCGATCCCGAGCAGCGCGTCCCGCACCTCGCGTTCCAGCCCGACCGGCTCTCGTCGGACCCGGTTTTGCCGATCGGCGAGGTCGAGACTTCCTGCTATCTGCGCATGCGCGTGCTCGACCGGCCCGGCGTGCTGGCCGACATTACGCGCATCCTCGCCGACTCCGCCATCTCCATCGAGGCCATGGTGCAGAAAGAGCCCAGCGAGGGTGAGAGCCGGGTGGACATCGTCATGCTGACGCACCTCGCGCTGGAAAAGAACGTCGACCAGGCGATGGCCAAGATCGAGCGCCTGGCGAGCGTCGAGGGCCGCGTCACGCGCATCCGGCTGGAGTCGCTGTTGTAGTGCGCTACGTCTCGACCCGCGGCGACGCGCCGGCGCGCGGCTTCAGCGACATCCTGCTCGAGGGCCTTGCGCCCGATGGCGGCCTCTACCTCCCCGAAGAGTTTCCGCGCATCGACCTCAAGGCGCTGCGCGGCAGGCCCTACGTCGACCTCGCCGCCGGGATCCTTTCGCGCTACATGGACGACGTGCCCGAGCTCGGCCGGATCGTACGCGCGACCTACACCGCGCGCGTGTTCGGAGGCGACGAGATCACGCCGCTGAGGAAGCTCGAGCGCGGGCTGTACCTGCTGTGCCTGTCCAACGGCCCCACGCTCGCGTTCAAGGACATCGCGCTTCAGCTCCTGGGCAGCCTGTTCGAGCGGATTCTCGCGGATAAAAACGAATCCCTGAACATCCTGGGGGCGACCTCGGGCGACACGGGCTCGGCGGCGGAATATGCGATGCGCGGCAAGAAGGGCATCCGGGTGTTCATGCTGTCGCCGAACGGGCGCATGTCGAGCTTCCAGCGGGCGCAGATGTTCTCGCTGCAGGACCCGAACATCCACAACCTCGCCGTCAAGGGCGTGTTCGACGACTGCCAGGACCTCGTCAAGGCGGTCAACGCCGATACCGCGTTCAAGGCGCGCAACCGGATCGGCGCGGTGAACTCCATCAACTGGGCGCGCGTCGCGGCGCAGGTCGTGTACTACTTCAAGGCCTACCTCGCGGTTACCCAGGCGGACTCCGAGCAGGTCGATTTCGCGGTCCCGTCGGGCAACTTCGGCAACATCTACGCCGGCTATGTCGCGCGACGCATGGGGCTGCCGATCCGCCGGCTCATCCTCGCCACCAACGAGAACTCGGTGCTGGACGAGTTTTTCCGCACCGGCCGCTACCGCGTGCGCCGCAAGGTGCACGAGACTTCGAGCCCCTCGATGGACATCTCCAAAGCGTCGAACTTCGAGCGCTACGTGTTCGACCTGGTCGGCGGCGAGGGCGCGCGGGTGAAGGATCTCTGGCGGCGCCTCGACCAGGACGGCGAGTTCGACCTTTCGCGCTCGCCCTATTTCGCGGCCGTGCGTTCGAGCGGCTTCGTCTCGGGCACGAGCGCGCACGAGGACCGCATCCGCACCATCCGGCTGATCCACGAGCGCTTCGGCGTCATCATCGACCCGCATACCGCCGACGGCGTGAAGGTCGGGCTCGAGTACCGCGAGCCGCTGGTGCCCCTCATCTGCCTCGAGACCGCGCTGCCGGCAAAGTTCGCCGCTACCATCCGCGCCGCGCTGGGGCGCGTGCCCGAGCGCCCGGCCGAGCTTGCCGACCTCGAGAAACGGCCACAGCGCTTCGAGGTGGTGGCGAATGATCCCGAGGCGCTCAAGCGGCGCATCGAGGCCGCGCTGTGAGGGCCGGATGAAGGCGGAAAAGAACGTGCTCGGCGGCGAGCTCCGCGCCTGCAGCTATGCGCCGCTCACCGGCTACTTCCGCGACGGCTGCTGCGCGACGCACGACCAGGACGGGGTCGCGCACCTGGTGTGCGTGCAGGTGTCCGACGCATTCCTCGAGTTCAGCGTGGCGAAGGGAAACGATCTGGTCACGCCGCGTCCCGACCTGCGCTTCCGCGGCCTCAAGCACGGCGACCGCTGGTGCCTGCACGTGCTGCGCTGGGTCGAGGCCTGGGAGGCCGGCCGCGCCCCGCGCGTAGTGCTCGAGGGCACGCACGAGAACGTGCTCAAGTTCGTGCCGCTGTCGGCGCTCAAGCGCCACTCGCTCGACCTCAACTGATCAGCGCACGCCTTCGAGCCGCGCGCGGTCGAGGATGGTGATCTCGCGCCGCGACACCGCGATCAGGCGCCGCTCGGAGAGGTCGCGCAGCAGGCGCGACAGGGTCTCCTTCTTCACGCCGAGCATGCCCGCGACCACCGTTTTGCTCACCGGCAGGCTGACGCGCCTCGGGCCGGCGCCGCCGGAGCCCGCCAGCGTGCAGAGGTAGGACGCGAGGCGCTGCGGCGCGCGCTGCAACATGCCGGCCTCGATGCCCACGAGCAGGCGCAGGATCTCGCCCGCGAGGCGGTCGAGGAGGTTGCGCGCGAACGCCGCGTCGCGGCGCAAGAGGAGCTGGATCGCATCGACCGGAATCGCAAGCACCTCGGCGTCGGTTACGGCCACGGCGTCGAACGGCGCGGGCGCGGCGCACAGCGCCGCGGCTTCGCCGAAGGACTCTCCCGCGGCGACGAGCCCGAGCACGCGCTCGTCGCGCGGCCGCGCTGAGACCGAGAGCTTGAGCGAGCCGCTCGCGAGAGCGCACAGGCCCGGCACCGCGCCTCCGCGGCGCACCAGTGCATCGCCGCTGCGCAGCGACACCAGCCGTGCGCCGCGCGTTGCCATGCCGATGCGCCGCTCGCTCACGCCGCGGAAAAGCGCGAGCCCGCAGGCGACGCGGGCGCAGGGATTCTGACTCACTGGACCAGTGTCGCAGCCGCCGCAAGGCGTCCGTTGATCCAAATCAAGGCCGGGCGCTTGCGGCCCAAATCAAGGCCGTGCGCTCGAGGCCGGGGCCGAAGCCGCGATCTGCCTGAGGGCGCCGACGTCGCGGATGGCGATGGTGCGCCCGCAAACCTCGATCAGCCCGTCGCTCGCAAACTCGCGCAGGAGACGCGACAGCGTTTCCTTCTTGATCCCGAGCCGGGCGGCGAGCAGCGTCTTGCTGACCGCGAGGCGCGCCGCGAGCCGGCCCGGCTCGGCGGCCGGCTCGGCGATCGAATCCAGATAGGCCGCGAGCCGCTGCGCGCTGCGCAGCCGGGCGCTTTCCAGCTCCGCCACCAGCGCCTGGTTGTGCTCCGCCAGCGCGCGCGCCAGGTTGCGCGAGAAGCGCAGGTTGCGCTCGAGCATCGCCAGCACGCAGCTCGCGCGGATCGCCACCAGCATCGTTTCGTCGAGCGCCACGACATCGACCTGCGAAGCCGCGCCGAGCATCACGGCGCTCTTGCCGAAGGTCGTGCCGGCGCCGAGGAGGCCCAGCACGACTTCGCTGCCCGGCGCGCGCGCCAGCCGGGTCTTCACCGTGCCGAACGCAACCGCGTACAGGCTGGGCACGCGTTCACCACGGCGCACGATCACTTGGCCGCGGGCGCTGTGCACCACGCTCGATTGCGTGCTCAGCTCATGGACCGCTTCCTGGCTGACGCCCTCGAGGAGCGGAAGCCTGTCCAGCACGCCTTTGATGAGAGGAATCGTCGCTTTCACGCAGACAGAATTGCACTGCAGCAACCGCGCTTGTTGATGGCGGTCAACAACGTGGAGCTGGCAGCGCCGCACGTTTGATCTGGATCAACAGGCGCCCGGATTTTCAGCGCTCAATGACAACCACGGTCGCATCATGGACAAAACAAAGGGAGGCAGGATCCATGAAAGTCAGCAGCCTGATGCTCGGAGTCTGCGGTGCGCTCGCATGGTCTCTCGCTTCTGCGCAATCGGTCGACGTGTCCGCGGCCGAGGCGCTGGCGAA
>JBJMWH010000497.1:0-8442 GCA_045810245.1 Burkholderiales bacterium
GGTGCCAGGCGGGATCGTTGATCTTCTCCAGCACCTCGCGCTCGGCGTTCTTCTCCAGCCAGGCGCGAAAGCCGGGGATGGGGGAAAGCGTGGCGAAGCGCCGCAGGTGCGGGAACTCGCGCTTCAGCTCCTCGGCGACCTGCTTGATGAGCAGGTTGCCGAACGAGATGCCGCGCAGCCCCTCCTGGCAGTTGGTGATCGAGTAGAACATCGCGCAATCGGCGTTCGCCGGCACCGCCACCGGCGACTTGAGGTCGAGCAGCGGCTGCACGTGCGCGCTCATTCCGCGCGTGAGCGCGACCTCGATGAAGATGATCGGCTCCTCCGGAAGCTGCGGATGGAAGAAGGCGAAGCAGCGCCGGTCGGACTCGAGGCGCCGGCGCAGGTCGCGCCACCCCTGGATCGCGTGCACCGCCTCGTACTGGATCAGCTTCTCGAGCACGATCGCCGAGGTGCGCCAGTCGATGCGCTCGAGACGCAGGAACCCGCGGTTGAACCACGAGCGCAGCAGGTGCATGAGGTCGTAGTCGATCACCCGCCAATGGGGATGCGCCTTCATGCCCTTGAGGAGCTGGCTGCGCATCTCCACCAGGGTGGCGGTGCCGCCGGGGGCCATGTTGAGGCGGCGGAAGATCTCCTGCCGCGGCGGCTCGACCGTCTCCTGCAGCCGCGCGAAATTGGCGGCCGACGCATCGGCCTGGTATTCGGCCGCGGCGCGCGTCACCGCCTCCGGCGAAGGCGAGTAGTGGCGCGCCAGCACGTCGAAGAAGTCCTCGCGCGAGCGCTCGTCGAGACCCTGGCACGCGGCGAGGGCGTCGCGCGCAAGCGCGGTGCTCGTGTACTCGCCGCGCTCGGCGAGCAGCGCCTCGCACAGGCCGACCAGCTCGCGCGTGCGGCGCTCGACCGCGCTCTGGCCCCCGCCGAGAAGCTTCCTCAGGAACGAGGCCGGATTCACGCCGCCGCGCTCGCTTCGGCCAGCATGCGCTCGGCCTCGGCGCCGGCGACGCGTTCGAGGTCGTCGCGGTACTTGAGCAGCACGCCGAGCGTGTTGTTGACCGTTTCCGGGTCGAGCGCCACGCGGTCGAGGGCGACCAGGCAGTTTGCCCAGTCGATGGTCTCTGCGACGCCCGGCTGCTTGAAAAGGTCGCTCGTACGCAGGCGCTGCACGAAGGCGACGACCTCGCGCGAGAGCCGCTCGGCCGCGCGCGGCGCCTTGCGGCGCAGGATCTCGAGCTCGCGCTTCGCGTCCGGATAGTCGACCCAGTGATAGAAGCAGCGCCGCTTCACCGCGTCGTGAATCTCGCGCGTGCGGTTGGAAGTGATCACCACCACGGGCGGCTCGGCGGCCCGCACCGTGCCGATCTCGGGGATCGTGATCTGCCAGTCCGACAGCACCTCGAGCAGATACGCCTCGAAGGGCTCGTCGGTGCGATCGAGCTCGTCGATCAGCAGCACCGGCGGCGCGCCGGCCGACTGCAGCGCGCGCAGCAACGGGCGCCGCACCAGGAAGCGCTCGGAGAAGATGTCCTGCTCGAGACCCTCGCGCGACTTGACGCCCTCCGCCTCGGCCATCCGGATCTCGATCATCTGGCGCGGATAGTTCCACTCGTAGGCGGCCTGCGCGATGTCGAGGCCCTCGTAGCACTGCAGGCGGATCAGGTCGCGTGCCAGCGCCTGCGCCACCACCTTGGCGATCTCGGTCTTGCCGACGCCGGCCTCGCCCTCGAGGAAGAGCGGCCGCTGCATGGCGAGCGAGAGAAAGAGTGAGGTCGCAAGGCTGCGATCGGCTACGTAGTCGCCGCCGGCGAGCAGGGCCTGGGTCTCGTCGATCGACCTGGGGAGCGGTTTCGTCATGGAATTGGGGATTTTGCGGGATTTGCCGGGTCAAGGAAAGAAAAAGCCCGCCGGGCGGCGGGCTTTTCCCTCCTCCGCCTCGAAGGTTTACTTCAGTGCCGCCTCGACGGCGCGCTTCGCCATCACGGTGATGAGGTGGGCGCGGTACTCGGGCGAGGCGTGCAGGTCGTTGTTCAGCCCTTCGGGCTTGACCTTGATGTTGGCGACCGATTCGGGCGCGAACTTCTGCGCCAGCGCCTTCTCCATCTCGGCCTGTCTGAATGCGCACGCTCCCGCGCCAGTGACGCCCACTCTCACATGACCCCCGAAATCGGCGACGAACACGCCGACCAGGGCGAAGCGCGAGGCCGGGTTCTTGAACTTCATGTAGGCGGCGCGCTTGGGCGCGGGGAATGTGACCTGCGTGATGAGCTCGCCTGGCTCGAGCGCGGTCTCGTAGAGGCCCTTGAAGAACTTGTCGCCTTCGATCTTGCGCTTGTTGGTGGTGATCGTGGCGCCCAAGCCCAGCACCGCGGCCGGGTAGTCTGCTGCCGGATCGCTGTTGGCGAGCGAGCCGCCGATCGTGCCCATGTGGCGCACCTGCCGGTCGCCGATGATGCCGGCGAGCTGCGCAAGCGCAGGAATCGCCTTCTGCACCGCGGGGGACGCGGCGACTTCGGCGTGCCGCACCATGGCGCCGATGCTCACCGAGCCCGCATCGCCGGACAGCGCTTTCAGCTCGCCGATCGCGCCGAGGTCGATGAGGTCGCTCGGCGAGGACAGGCGCAGCTTCATCGCCTGCACCAGGCTCTGCCCGCCGGCGAGGTAACGGCCCTCGGACTTCTGCGCGCCGAGGGCGAGGGCGTCCTTGGTGGTGGACGGACGGTGATACTCGAATGCATGCATGGGTGTGTTCTCCTAAGCCGCTTTTTTCTGCAGCGAGCGCCACACGGTTTGCGCGGTGGCGGGCATGGCGAGGTCCTTGACCCCGAGCGCATCGGTGATCGCATTCATGACCGCCGGGGGCGCGCCGATCGCGCCCGCTTCGCCGCAGCCTTTTACGCCGAGCGGATTGTGCGTGCACGGGGTCTCGCGGGTATCGACCTTGAAGGTCGGCACGTCGCCGGCGCGTGGGAGGCAGTAGTCCATGAGCGAGCCGGTGATGAGCTGGCCGGCGTCGTCGTAGCGGCAGCCTTCGGTGAGAGCCTGGCCGATTCCCTGGACGAGGCCGCCGTGCACCTGCCCCTCCACGATCATCGGGTTGATGATCTTGCCGAAGTCGTCTACCGCGGTGAAGCGCTCGACGCTGACTTGGCCGGTGTCGCGGTCGACCTCGACCTCGCACACGTAGGTTCCGGCCGGGAAGGTGAAGTTGGCCGGATCGTAGAACGCGTTCTCGTTCAGCCCGGGCTCGAGCTTGTCGTGCGGGTAGTTGTGCGGCACGTACGCCGCGAAAGCGACTTCGCCGAAGGCTTTCTGCTTGTCGGTGCCGGCCACCTTGAACACGCCGCGGTCGTACTCGATGTCTGCCTCGGCGGCCTCCATGAGGTGCGCCGCGATCTTCTTGCCCTTGGCGACGATCTTGTCCAGCGCTTTGGCGATCGCGGTTCCGCCGACGGCGATCGACCTCGACCCGTACGTCCCCATGCCGAACAGGATCTTGGAAGTATCGCCGTGCACGATGTCGACGGCGTCCAGCGCGATGCCGAGCCGGTCGGCTACCACCTGGGCGAAGGTAGTCTCGTGTCCTTGGCCGTGCGAGTGGGAGCCGGTGAACACCGTGACGCTCCCGGTCGGGTGCACGCGGACCTCCCCCGCCTCGAACAACCCCGCCCGGGCGCCGAGCGAGCCCGCCACCGCGGAGGGCGCGATGCCGCAGGCCTCGATGTACGCCGCGTAGCCGATGCCGCGCAGCTTGCCTTTCTTCGACGATTCTTCCTTACGCGCGGCATAGCCCTTGACGTCCGCAAGCTGCTGCGCAGCGTCGAGCGTCGCGCCGTAATTGCCGGTGTCGTACTGCAGCGCGACCGGCGTCTGGTAGGGGAACTCCTTCACGAAGTTGCGTCGCCGGATCTCGGCGGGATCGATCTTCAGCTCGCGCGCGGCGGTTTCGACCAGGCGCTCGACGACGTAGGTGGCCTCCGGCCGACCCGCGCCGCGGTAGGCGTCGACCGGCGTCGTGTTGGTGAACACGGCCGCCACCTCGCAGTAGATCTGCGGCGTCTTGTACTGGCCTGCGAGCAGCGTCGCGTACAGGATCGTCGGGATGCAGGAAGCGAAGGTGGAGAGATACGCGCCAAGGTTGGCCGTGGTCTTGACCCGCATCGCGAGGAACCTGCCGTCCCGGTCGAGCGCGAGTTCGGCGGTGGTGACGTGATCGCGGCCGTGCGCGTCGGACAGAAAGGCTTCGGAGCGGTCCGCGGTCCACTTCACCGGGCGGTTGAGCTGCTTGGCCGCCCAGGTCACCACCACGTCCTCTGCGTAGAGGTAGATCTTCGAGCCGAAGCCGCCGCCGACGTCGGGCGCGATGACCCGCACCTTGTGCTCGGGAAGGCCCATCACGAACGCGGTCATCAGTAGCCGCTCGACGTGCGGATTCTGGCTCGCCACATAAAGCGTGTACGTGTCGTTGGCCCTGCTGTAGGAGCCGTTCGCCGCCCGTGGCTCGATGGCGTTCGGAATCAGCCGGTTGTTGATGAAATCGAGCTTGGTAACGTGCGCCGCCTTGCCGAATGCCTCGTCCACTCTGGCCTTGTCGCCGAGCGCCCAGACGTAGCAGGTGTTGTCCGGCGCGATGTCGTGCAGCGCCGGCGCGCCCTTGGCGCGAGCTTTGACCGGGTCCACGACCGCGGCCAGGACGTCGTAATCGACCTCGACCTTCTCGGCTGCATCGCGCGCCTGCTCGAGCGTGGCCGCGACGACCACGGCCACCGGGTCGCCGACGTGGCGCACCTTGCCCTGCGCGAGGCAGGGATGCGGCGGCTCCTTCATCGGCTGGCCGTTGACGTCGGTGATGAGCCAGCCGCAGGGGAGCGAGCCAAGCTTCGCCTGCGCCAGGTCGGCGCCGGTGTAGATCCCGACCACACCGGGCGCCGTCCGGGCTTGTTCGATGGAGATTTTCGTGATCGCGGCATGCGCGTGCGGTGAGCGAACGAAAGCTGCGTAGGCCTGGTTCGGCAGGGTCACGTCGTCGGTGTACTGGCCTGCGCCGGTCAGGAAGCGGTAATCCTCCTTGCGCTGGACGCTCGCGCCGATGAGCGGAGCATTCATATCTTCCCTCCCATCGCCTGCGCGCCCGCGATGATGCTCTTGACGATGTTGTGGTAGCCGGTGCAGCGGCAGAGGTTGCCTTCCAGGCTTTCGCGCACTTCCTTCTCGGTGGGATTCGGATGGCTCTTGGCGAAATCGAGCGCGTTCATGACCATCCCCGGCGTGCAGAACCCGCACTGCAGGCCGTGGTTCTCCTTGAACGCCTGCTGCATCGGATGCAGCGTGCCGTCGGGCTTCGCTACGCCCTCGATCGTCATGATGTCGGCGCCCTCGGCCTGCATGGCGACGATGGAGCAGCTCTTGATGGCGCGGCCGTTCATGAGCACGGTGCAGGCGCCGCACTGCGCCGTGTCGCAGCCGACGTGGGTACCGGTGAGACGCAGGTTTTCGCGGATGAAGGTGACGAGCAGCGTGCGCGCCTCGAGCTCGGCCGAAGCGGGTTTGCCATTGACCTTCATGGATACCTTGACCGACATGCAAGCCTCCGGGGGTGCCTTCTGAAGAGCAGCCATCCTAGCCCCGCCGTAGCGGGGCGGCAATGGTGCGCTGCGAAAGCCGCGCGCGCATAATGTCGAATCGCTTATCATCACCACCGCCCTTCTTCCGCTGCCTCACTGCCATGAGACTGCTCATCGTCGAGGACGACGCACCACTCGCTTCCGGCCTGTCCCGAATCCTCGAGGCGGAAGGCCACGCCGTCGACGTCACCGAGCGCGGCGAGGACGCGGTGCTTGCCGCCTCGCAGGAGCATTTCGACCTGGTGATCCTGGACATCGGCCTTCCGCGCATGGACGGCTTCGAGGTCCTGCGGCGGCTGCGGGCGGCGGAAAAGCCGATCCCGGTCTTGGTGCTGACGGCGCGCGACGCGGTCGAAGACCGGGTGCGCGGCCTCGACATCGGCGCCGACGACTATATGGTGAAGCCCTTCGCCATGCCCGAGCTCACGGCGCGGGTGCGCGCGCTCCTGCGCCGCTCGCAGGCGCACGGCGGCCCCCGCATTGTGCACGGCCCGCTTGCGCTCGACACGGTGGCGCGCCGCGCCTTTCTCAAGAACGAGCCGCTCGAGCTCGCGGCGCGCGAATGGGCGGTGCTCGAGGTCCTGCTGGCGAAGGTGGAAAAGATCGTGTCGAAAGAGGCGATCATCCAGGCGGTCGCGGGCTGGGGCGAGGACCTTTCGCCGAACGCCATCGAGGTGTACGTCTCGCGGCTGCGCTCGAAGCTCGAGCCCGCCGGAATCAAGATCCGCACCGTGCGCGGTTTCGGCTACATGCTCGAAGAGTTCAAGCCCGCGCCGCACTAGGCGAGAGGCGATGCCCGCGCGCAGCCTACGCGCCCACCTGCTGCGCCTGCTGCTGCCGCCGATTGCGGTCCTCCTCGCCGTCGGCGCCGTGGTGGGTTACTACTCTTCGATCGAGCCGGCGAACGAGGCTTACGACCAGGCGCTTTCCGACATCGCCGCGGCCATCGCTGCGCACGTGCGCACCACCGGGGCCGACTATCGGCTCGATCTGCCGCCGGAAGTGGAGACGGCGCTGCGCACCGACCGCTACGACAAGATGTTCTATCGCGTCCTGTCGCCGAGCGGCTCGCACATCGCCGGCGACGACACGCTGCCGATTTCCGAGCGCAGCACGGCGTACGACGCGAGGTTCAGGGGCGAGGCGGTCCGCATCGTCACCGCGCCGGCGTCCTGTGGCAGCCTGACCTGCACGGTGCTCGTGGCCGAGACCATGGTCAAGCGCACGCGGCTCGCCCGGGAATTCCTGATCTCGAGCCTGCTGCCCGGCATCCTGATCGCGCTCGCCACGCTGGTGCTGCTGTGGTTCGGCGTCAAGCGGGGTCTGTGGCCGCTCGCACGCCTGTCCGAGGAGCTGAAGGCGCGCTCCCCGCGCGACCTGCGTCCGATCGACGCCGCCGGCGCGCCGGAGGAGACGAAGCCGCTGGTGGCCGCGCTGAACGGCCTGCTCGACGAAGTGGCGCTCGCCGCGCGCAACCAGCAGCGCTTCCTCGCCAACGCGGCGCACCAGCTGCGTACGCCGCTCGCCGGACTGCAGGCGCATACGGAGCTCGCCCTGGCCCAGCCGCTGCCGGAGTCGTGCCGGGCCCAGATCGAGCAGGTCCACCAGGCGACCATTCGCACCGCGCGTCTTGCCAACCAGCTGCTCGCGCTGGCGCGCGCCGAGCCGGGCGCGCGCGGCAGCTCCTCCGACGTGAACCTGCGCAGCTTGGTCGAGGCCGAGGCCGACGCCTGGGTGCACCAGGCGCTGGAGCGCGATGTCGACCTCGGATTCGAGCTCGACAGCGCGCCGGTGAACGGCGACGCGCTGTTGCTGCGCGAGGCGCTCGCCAATCTCGTGCACAACGCGATCCAGTACTCGAATAATGGCGGCCGCGTCACCGTGCGCACCGGTCAGCGCGACGGGCAGTCTTTCGCGGAAGTCGAAGACGACGGGCCCGGCATCGCGCCGCAGGAGCGCGAGCGCGTGCTGGAGCGCTTTTACCGCGTGCCGGGTACGCGCGGCACCGGCAGCGGCCTCGGACTCGCCATCGTGCGCGAGATTGCCGGCGGGCACGGCGCTCGCATAGAGCTCGCCGAGGGCGCGGGCGCCCGCGGCTGCAGAGTTGCGCTAACATTCCCGCATGGATAGGTGGCCGCATGGATAGCGTAGATATCGAAGTGTTGAGAACCGCCGAGGGCTGGCGCAAGGACGGGCAGCGCGTCGCGCTCGGCACCATCGTCCGGACGTGGGGCTCGGCGCCGCGGCCGGTGGGCGCGATGGTGGCGATTCGCGCTGACGGGCAGATCGTCGGCTCGGTGTCCGGCGGCTGCGTCGAGGACGACCTCGTAGACAAAGTTCGCGCGAACCTGGTCGCGGCCCGCAAGCCGGAGCTCATTACCTACGGCGTCACCAATGCAGAAGCCACGCGCTGGGGACTGCCGTGCGGCGGCACCCTCGAGTTGGTCATGGAGCCGCTGTCCGACGCAAGCGGCGTGGAACAGCTCCTCGAGCGCATCGGGACGCAGCAGCTCGTCCGGCGGCGCCTCGACATGGACAGCGGCCGCAGCACCCTCGAACCCGGACGCTGGCAGGACGTGCTCGAATTCGACGGGCGCGTGCTCACGACCGTGCACGGGCCGAGATGGCGGCTGGTGCTGATCGGCGCCGGCCAGCTCACGCGGTATCTCGCCGCGATGGCACACATGCTCGACTACCACGTGGCGGTGATCGACCCGCGCGACGAATACGCCGCGGGCTGGGACTTGGCCGGGGTGCCGCTCGACCGCGGCATGCCCGACGACGTGGTGCGCGAGTTAAACCTCGACGGCCACAGCGCGGT
>JBJMWH010000498.1:0-3330 GCA_045810245.1 Burkholderiales bacterium
AGCACCGTGTCGCGCCCGAGCAGCTCGAGCACGGCATCGATCGACGGCGTCTGCGAGCGGCCGGTGACGATATGGCGCAGTGGCATCGCGAGCTGCGGCATCTTCAGGCCGTTGGACTTCACCGCTTCCTTGATCGCTGCGCTGATCGCGGCGCGCTCCCAGGGCACTGTAGTCAGTTTCGCTTTCAACATTCTCAAAGCTTGGGAAACTTCGAGCCCCCAGTCGGGCGTACCCGGGTCCACCTCCAGCGCGTAGAAAAGCATCGCCTCGTCGGCGAGCTGCGGGATGGTGCTGGCGCGAACCTTGAGAAGCGCGACCACTTTCTCGAGCGGCGGGCCACCAGCGGCCTGCGCGCCGCGCTTGCGCAGCTCCGGCTCGACCAGGAGCGCGAGGCGCGCGTCGGAAGCCTCCTTCAGGTACTGCTGGTTGATCCAGGCGAGCTTCTCGGGATTGAACTGCGCCGGCGAGCGCGACACGCGGGCGAGGTCGAACCACTGCACCAGCTCCTCGCGCGAGAAGATTTCCGCGTCGCCGTGCGACCAGCCGAGGCGCGCGAGGTAGTTGACGAGCGCCTCGGGGAGGTAGCCGAGGCTTGCGTAGTCCATGACGCTGGTCGCGCCATGGCGCTTCGAGAGGCGCTCACCGTCGGCGCCCAGGATCATCGGCACGTGGCCGAAAGCCGGAAGATCTTTTTGCAATGCTCTAAAAATATGAATCTGGCGCGGGGTATTGTTGACGTGGTCGTCGCCGCGGATGACGTGGGTGATGTCCATGTCGAGGTCGTCGACCACCACGCCGAAGTTGTACGTCGGCACGCCGTCCGCGCGCAGCAGCACGAGGTCGTCGAGCTCGGCGTTCGGAAAGCTGATCGGCCCCTTCACGAGGTCGTTCCAGCCGACTTCGCCCTCTTGCGGGGTCTTGAAGCGGACCGGGGCCGGACCCTCGCCGCGATATCTTTGCCCGATAGCGCGGTCGTAGCGCGGCTTTTCGCCGCGCGCGGTCTGCTCGGCGCGCAGGGCGTCGAGCTGCTGCTTCGGCATGTAATCGCGGTAGGCGTGGCCGGCGGCGATGAGCGACTCCGCCACCTCCCGATAGCGCGCGAGGCGCTGCATCTGGAAGAACGGCCCCTCGTCCCAGTCGAGGCCGAGCCAGCGCATGCCGTCGAGGATCGCCTGCACCGACTCGGCGGTGGAGCGCTCGAGGTCGGTGTCCTCGATGCGCAGAATGAACCGGCCGCCGTGGTGACGCGCATAAGCCCAGGAGAAAAGCGCGGTGCGCGCACCGCCGATATGGAGGTAACCGGTGGGGCTGGGCGCAAAGCGGGTGCGGACGGTCATGGGATGGCGGATTTTCCCATACCAACAGGCGTAGACTGGCCGCGGAGTCTTTCGCCCGGGGAGGGGTCATGAAACCGACAGGCACCGCAGTCGCGGTCGCATCGCTTTTCGCATTCGCAGTCTCCAGCGCACTTGCCCATGACGACGCGGCCGGCCCGCGCGGCCCGAAGCTCGGCAAGGTGCAGTTCAAGACCACCTGCAGCGCCGAGGCGCAGAAGCAGTTCGAGGTGGCGCTCGCGCGGCTGCACTCGTTCCATTTTCCCGAGACGATCAACGCGTTCAACGCGGTGACCAAGATCGATTCGAGCTGCGGCATCGCCTATTGGGGCCTCGCGGTGTCGAACCGCCCCAACCCGCTGGTCGGGCCCTGGGACAAGGCGACGCTGCAGCGCGGCCTCGACTGGGCGCAGAAAGGCGAGTCGGTCGGCGCGAAATCGCAGCGCGAGCGCGACTGGCTTGCGGCGATCAGGGTGTTCTACCAGGACCACGAGACGCTCGACCAGGGCACGCGCACCGCGAACTACGCAAAAGCGATGGAGCGCCTGGCGAAAAAGTATCCCGACGACACCGAGGCAAAGATCTTCCACGCGCTCGCGCTGAACGAGGTGTTCGACCACAGGAACATGGAGCCGCTGCTCAAGGCGGCGCGCATCCTCGAGCCGCTCGACAAGAAATATCCCGAGCATCCCGGCATCACCCACTACCTCATCCACAGCTACGACTTCGCCCCCATCGCGCAGAAGGGCATCCCGGCGGCGAACAAGTACGCGAAGATTGCCCCGGCCGCGCCGCACGCGCTTCACATGCCTTCGCACATCTACTCGATGGTGGGCATGTGGAACGAGTCGATCCAGGCCAACCTCAAGTCGAACGAGGAGTCGGAGCGCTATTCGACCGCGGCCAAGCTCGACGGGGTGCTCGCCGGCGTGCCGCATGCGTACGACTTCATGCAGTACGCGCACCTGCAGCTCGGCCAGGACGCCAAGGCCAAGGCGCTGATGAAGCAAAGCGCCGGGGTGACGAAAGTGATCGGCCCGGTCTCTGCGGGGCAGATGGGACGCGCCGCGGTCCCGGCGCGCTACTACCTCGAGCGCCAGGACTGGCAGGGCGCGGCGCAGCTCAAGCCGCTCGGCTCGCCGTGGCTGCCCGCCGAGGCCCTCACCCACTTCGCGCGCGCGATGGGCGCGGCGCGCAGCGGCGACCTCGTCGCGGCGAAGGCCGACATCGCGAAGCTGCAGGAGCTGCGCTCGGGGCTCGAGACCTCGAAGCAGTCGTACTGGGCCGAGCAGGTCGAAATCCAGGTCCTCGCCTCCACCGCGTGGCATGCGAATGGCGCCGGCAACCGCGCCGAGGCGCAGAAGTACATGCGGGCCGCAGCCGACCTCGAGGACGCGAGCGAGAAGCACGTCGCGATGGAGAACCGGCTCTACCCGATGCGCGAGCTCCTCGGCGACATGCTGCGCGAGCACGGCGACGACGCAGCGGCGTTGAAGGAGTATCAGGTATCAATGAAGAACGCGCCCAACCGCCTGCGCGGCTTCTACGGCGCGGCGATGGCGGCGAACGGCACCGGGCAGAAGAAGCTCGCCGCCACCTACTGGGCAAAGCTCGCCGACCTGACCAAGGACGCCGACAGCGAGCGCTGGGAAATGGTGCAGGTGAAGCACCAGCTCGCCGTCCGGTGAGGTTTTTCGTAGTTCTTTTATTCATCTGTGGAACCGCGTTCGCGGAGCCGGGGGACGAGGACGCCGACCAGCGCCTCGACCCCGACTACGCAGCCGGCCGGCGCGCGATCGAGGCGAAGGACTGGCAGAACGCCATCCGGCTCCTCTCCTCGGCCGCGCTGCGCGACACACGCAACGCCGAGATCCAGAACTATCTCGGCTATGCCTACCGCAACACCGGCGAGCTCTCGGCGGCGTTCAAGCACTATGCGCGCGCGCTGCAGATCAATCCCCGTCACCGCGGCGCGCACGAGTACCTCGGCGAGGCC
>JBJMWH010000499.1:0-5325 GCA_045810245.1 Burkholderiales bacterium
AGCGCAGCAAGCTCTTCCGCGCCGCGGCCGAACACGAAAGGATCGCCGCCTTTCAGGCGCGCAACGACTTTGTTTTCTCTTGAATAAAAAACCAGGAGCTTCTCGACGAAGGCCTGCGGCGTGGATTTGCATCCGCCGCGCTTTCCTGCTTCGATCACCTTGGCGTCGGAGCGCGCATGCGCCAGGCAGCCGCGGCTCACCAGATCGTCGATCAGGATCACGTCGGCGCTCGCCAGAGCGCGCGCTGCCTTGAGCGTCATGAGCTCCGGGTCGCCGGGTCCTGCGCCGATGAGGAAGACCTTGCCCATCCCACCTTTCTCTTGAAAACAAGCGGTGGGTTCGCAAGCTCTATGCCACGCACATTTCTTTGGTTCTTAAGCGCTTTTTTGCTGTTTAGTGCACTATTGCTGTGCACCAAAAGAGGTTGCGCACCAAGAAAGAAGATCCCGCGCATGGATCGCTTCCTCTTCTAGGACGCGCGCCTTCATCAGCATGCCTTCTATCAGCAGCGTATGGGTGACGATGACATCGTAAGAATTTCCTTTTGCGATTACGCCAGTCGCAACGCGCAAGCACCGTCGCACGGCAAAGCGCGCTCGCGCTGCACTTAAAATACGCGCATGCGCGAACCCCACACCAAGGCGATTCACCTCAAGGATTACGCTCCGCCCGCCTTCCGCGTCGAGACCGTCGAGCTCGACGTCGACATCCGCGAAGATCACGCCGTTGTTAAGGCCAAGCTGGCCGTCACTCGTTCGGGTGAAGGCGCGCTGGTGCTCGACGGCGACGAGCTCGAGCTCGTCTCGGTGCGCGTCAATGGCGCGCCGGCGCGCCACGAGGTCACGCCGGAAACGCTCACCGTGCACGACGTGCCGGACGCGTTCACCCTCGAAACCGTGACGCGCATCGTGCCGCAGCAGAACACCAAGCTCGAAGGTCTGTACGGAACCAAGAACGGCTTCGTCACCCAGTGCGAGGCGCAGGGCTTCCGCCGCATCACCTGGTTCATCGACCGGCCCGACGTGATGGCGCGCTACACGACGACGGTGCGCGCGGGCCGCAAGAAATACCCAGTCCTGCTCTCGAACGGCAACCTCGTCGCTTCGGGGACAGAAGGCGACCGGCACTGGGCGCGCTTCGTGGACCCGTTCCCGAAGCCCTCGTATCTCTTCGCCCTGGTGGCCGCGGAGCTCGAAGTTTTGCAAGACCAATACAAGAACAAACAGCTTTTCGTCTACGTCGAACCGGGAAAACTCGACCAGGCCGGCTGGGCGATGGACTGCCTGAAGCGCGCTATCGCCTGGGACGAGAAGCGCTTCGGCCTCGAGCTCGACCTCGACCAGTACAAGATCGTGGCGGTGGGCGACTTCAACTCCGGCGCGATGGAGAACAAGGGCCTCAATATCTTCAACACCAAGTACGTGCTGGCGAGTGCCGATACCGCGACCGACACCGACTACGTCAACATCGATCGGGTCGTCGCCCACGAGTATTTTCACAACTGGACCGGCGACCGCGTCACCTGCCGCGACTGGTTCCAGCTTTCGCTCAAGGAAGGGCTGACCGTGTTCCGCGACCAGGAGTATGGCGCCGACAGCTATTCGCGAGCCGTGACACGTATCCAGGAAGCGCGCGCGTTGCGCGCGGCGCAATTTCCCGAGGACGCGGGGCCGATGAAACATCCAGTGCGGCCGCAGTCCTATGTCGAGATCCGCAACTTCTACACGATGACGGTGTACGAGAAGGGCGCGGAGGTCGTGCGCATGCAGCACACCCTGCTCGGTGAAGAGAAGTTCCAGGCCGGCATGAAGCTCTACTTCCGGCGGCACGACGGCCAGGCCGTGACCTGCGACGATTTCGTCCAGGCGATGCAGGACGCCTCGGGCGTGGACCTCGCCCAGTTCAGGCGCTGGTACGACGTGGCCGGCACGCCGATTCTGGATGTCACGGATTCGCACGCGGACGGGCAGTTCAGCCTGACGGTGAAGCAGTCGATGAATCCGCCGTTCCATATTCCGTTCGCGGTGAAGATCGACCAACACGAGCGCGTGCTGTCGCTCCGCAAGCCGGAGGAGACCTTCACGTTCCAGGTGAAGGAAAAGCCCGTGCCGTCGCTGCTGCGCAACTTCTCGGCGCCGGTGATCCTGAACTATCCGTACATCGAGCAGGATCTCATTCACCTCATGGCGCACGACGACGACGCCTTCAACCGCTGGGAAGCCGGGCAGCGGCTCGCCGCGTCGACGATCCTCGAGGCGAAGGGCGAGCCGACGCCGGCGTTCGTGGCGGCGGCGCGCGAGCTGGTGCGCGATCGCGACCCGGCGTTCGCGGCCGAGGCGCTGAGCCTCCCGGCCGAGACGTTCCTCGCCGAGCAGCTCGAGGTGGTCGATCCCGACGCGCTGCACGAGTCGCGCAACCGACTTCGTCGCGAGCTCGGCAGGCAGCTCGAAAAAGACCTGCTTTCGCTCTACCGGGCGCTACGGAGCGAGGCTGCCTACTCGCCCGACGCCCAGTCGATCGGCCGGCGCGCGTTGCGCAACCTGTGCCTGTCGTATCTCGTCGAGGTCGGCCATTCCGCGCTCGCCTACGAGCAGTTCCGCACCGCCGGCAACATGACCGACATGATGGCGGCGCTGACCGCGCTCGCCAATTGCGAGTGCCCGGAGCGCCAGCCGGCGCTCGACGCGTTCCATGCTCGCTGGCAGGGCGAGGCGCTGGTGGTGGACAAGTGGCTCGCGGTGCAGGCGACATCGCGCCTGCCGGGCACGCTCGCGCGCGTGCACGAGCTGCTGTCGCATCCGGCCTTCGATATCAAGGTGCCCAACAAGGTGTACGCGCTGATCCGCGCCTTCGCGTCGAACCACGTGCGCTTCCACGCCGCAGACGGCTCGGGCTATGCGTTTCTCGCCGATCAGGTGATCCGCCTCGACACGCTCAACCCTCAGGTCGGTGCGCGCATGGCGCGCGCCTTCGACCGCTGGCGGAAGTTCGACCCGCAAAGGCAGGCCAAAGCAAAGGCCGCGCTCGAGCGCATCCGCGACAGCAAGGGCCTCTCGCGCGACGTCGGGGAGATCGTCACCAAGGCTCTGGCGTAATTCGGGCTCTGACCCCGAATTCTCAATCCGCGCGGATGTTCGCCGCGCGCGCGATTTTTGTGAACGCGGCGACGTCCTCGCGGATCAGCCGGTCGAAGGCTTCCGGCGCGTCCGGGCGCGGCGCCATGCCCATCGCCGACCAGCGCGTGTTCAGCTCCGGCTCCGAAAGTACGCGCGCAATCTCGCGGTTCAGCTTCGCGATGATCGGCCGCGGCACGCCCGAGGCGGTAAGCAGGCCGAACCAGAGCTGCGACTTGTAGCCCGGCACGCCGGCTTCATCGAGCGTAGGCAGCTCGTGAAGGAGCGGGTCACGCTCCAGCGACGACACGCCCAGTCCGATGAGCCGACCCTCGCGCACCGGAGCGACCGCGTTCGCGATCGGTGCCAGGAAGAACTGCACCCGCCCGGTCATGGTGTCGCCGAGCGCCTCCGGGATGCCCTTGAAAGGCACATGCACGACGTCGATTCCGGCCATGGAGCGGAGCATCTCGCCGGCGAAGTGGGTGCCGCTGCCCACTCCCGCCGAGGAGAAGTTGAGCTGGCCGGGCCTGGCTTTCGCCGCCGCGACCAGCTCGGCCACGGTTTTCACTCCCAAAGAGGGCGGCACCACGAGCACGTATTTCGAGGTGGCGGTGAGGGTGACGCCGGAAAGATCGGCGAAGGTGTCGTAAGGAAGCTTCGGATAGATCGCCGCGGCGATGGCATGGGCCGAGCTCACCGAGAGCAGCGTATAGCCGTCCGGCGCCGCGCGTGCCACCATCCCCGCCGCGACCGTGCCTCCGGCTCCCGGCCGGTTCTCGACCAGCACCTGCTGCTTCCAGCTCTCGCCGAGCTTCTGCGCGATGTAGCGCGCCGTGATGTCGGGGCCGCCGCCCGGCGTGAAGCCGACCACGATGCGAATCGGCTTCGCCGGAAAGTCGGCGGCGGCTTCGCCTTGCGCTTGAGCGAAAACCGGCAGTACGGCAAGAACGAAGCTAAGGACGAGTGCTTTTCTCATGAGAAACAGCATAGCGCGGCCGGGCGCATAATGCGGCTCCATGACCAGCCTGGTGGCGGCGACCGCGGCGTTCCTGCTCACGCACTTCGTGACGAGCACGCCGCTGCGGCCGCGCCTGGTGACGGCGCTGGGCGAGTGGCCCTACCGCGGCGTCTATTCGCTCGTCGCGTTCGCCACGCTCGGCTGGATGATCTGGGCCTACGCCGGCGCCCCGCGCGAGCAATTGTGGACCGGATTCAGGCAGCTCCCGCGCCTGGTGATGCCGCTCGCGTTCATCCTCATCGCGTGCGGCTACGCGAGAAATCCGACCATGGTCGGCGCAGACAAGCTGCTGAAGAGCGAACAGCCGGCGCGCGGCATCATCCGCATCACACGCCACCCCATCATGTGGGGCCTCGTGCTCTGGGCCGCGGCGCACGTCCTTGCGCGCGGCGACCTGCGGGCGGTCGTGTTCTTTGGCGGCTTTCTCCTGCTCGCCGCGTTCGGAACCATCCTAATCGACACGAGAAAGCAGGCGGACCCGGATTTCCGCCGCTTCAAGGCGGTGACGTCGAACATTCCCTTCGTCGCCATCGCGCAGGGCCGCAACCGCATCGCGTGGCGCGAAATCGGCTGGACGCGCCCGGCGATCGGAATCGCGGCGTTCGCGCTCGCTTTCTTCCTGCACCCCTGGATCAGCGGCGGAGCCCGGCCCTAGGTTTACTGCACGCGTAGAACCGCGGCTACTGCACGCGTACAAACTTCTGCGCGCGGCGCCCGGTTCCCACCTCCGCGGTGTACAGGTTGCCCTTGGAGTCGATCGCCATGTTGTGCACCCACTTCAGCTCGCCCGCCATGCGCCCCGGGCGGCTGAAGCGCGACAGCACCTTGCCCGATTCGCGCTCGATCACCAGGATCTGGTTGTTTGCGCCGTCGGCTACGAAGATGTAGCGCTGCGCCTTGTCCTCGGACAGCACGAGATCCCAGACCGAGCCGTTCTGCAGCGTCTCGGGCTCGATGCGGTGCTCCTTCACGAACTTGCCGCTCTTCTCGAACACCTGGATGCGGTCGTTCGCGCGGTCGCAGACGTACAGGAGCCCGTCGTTTGACAGGCGCACGCAGTGCACCGGGTTGCCGAACGAGCGCGCAAGCGCCGCGCGCGGGTCGTACGGCGGCAGCTTGTCGTCGTGCGGCTTCTCGCCGTAGGCGCCCCAATGGCGCTTGTAGGCGAGCGTAGCCGCGTCGTACACGACC
>JBJMWH010000500.1:0-4705 GCA_045810245.1 Burkholderiales bacterium
GGGGTAGTCGACCTGGTCGGCCTGGTCGGTTATTTCATGACCGTGTCGCTCGTCATGAACGTCGCCCATACGCCCGCTCCCGCGCAGCCGGGCGTAGTGCCGTTGGAACCATTCCCGAGCTAACCGGAGCAGGCCCGGCCGGTTTTTTGCTGAGGCTGGCTGTGCTGCCTGCGCCGCTCAGGCGGGTGTATACGCTCCTCCAGGAATCGATCGAGGCCTGGACGGAGGACTACGCGCCCAGCATGGGCGCGGCACTTGCCAACTACACGCTCTTTTCCATCGCGCCGCTGCTCCTCATCGTCGTCGGGCTGGCCGGCCTGGTATTCGGCCCGGATGCGGCGCGCGGCGAGATCTTCGGCCAGCTGCGCGGCCTGATGGGCGACCAGGGCGCCGCGGCGATCGAGCGACTTCTCGCCGCCGCCGACAAGCCGGAAGGCGGCGTCATCGCCACCGTCACTGGCACTGCGATGCTCGTCCTCGGCGCGATGTCGGTGTTCGGCGAGCTGCAGAACGCGCTCGACCGCATCTGGCGCGCGCCGGCGCGCAAGAAGAGCGCCGGATGGTGGAACCTCCTGCGCACGCGGTTGCTTTCCTTCGGCATGATCCTCGGCATCGCGTTCCTGCTCATGGTGTCGTTGGTGGTGAGCGCGGTGCTGTCGGCGCTCGGCCGGTTCTGGGGTCCGATGTTCAAGGACTGGGAATCGGCCGCGCACCTGATCGACATCGGCGTGACCTTCGGCCTCGTGACCGTGCTCTTCGCCATGATCTACAAGCTCATCCCGCGCGTGCGGATCGCCTGGCGCGACGTCTGGGTCGGCGCGGCGGTGACCTCCGGGCTCTTCGCCGTGGGGAAGTTCCTCATCGGCCTGTACCTCGGCAAAAGCAGCGTTGCCTCGGCATTCGGCGCCGCGGGCTCGCTGGTGGTGATGATGGTCTGGGTTTACTACTCGGCGCAGATCTTCCTGCTGGGCGCCGAATTCACGTGGGTGTTCGCGCATACCTACGGCTCGCGCCGCGGCGAGCGCCGGCCGCGCCCGGAGGACTCCGCAGCCGTGGTCCCGGTCCGTTCGACGGGTCTGGCCGGGGGCGCGCCTTAGTCCAACCGGACTAACGGGAGCGTCGCAGGTGGACTATCGATGCGTACCCGGCTCTTAACCTATTGCCCCCAATATCGACATACGCAAGAGTGCGTGCGATATGGACAGGGTCTGGACAGCAGCGATCTGCGGCGTCATCGCGATGCTGTTTACGCTCGCCCCGCGCATGGCCGCGGCGCAGTCCAATCCAGGCTTCGGTTCCAATCCGTTCGAGCGCGACAACGCGCCGGCGCTGGCACTGAGCTTCGGCGGCGGCCAGGTGCGCGCCTTCGAGCGCGACATGCAGGCTGATCTTTATGCGCTCGGCGCTTTCTCGGGGAGGAAGAGCGTGGATCGCTACGAGCGCGCCGAGGTGGAGCGCCCGCAGCCCTGGCAGTTCTACGGGCGGCTCGGGCCGATCAACTTCCTGAACCGGTTCGACTCGAGCGATCCAGGCGTGCAGTTGAGCTTCCGGCGCACCGGCCCGAGCCTGAACGGGCGCATCTACATCGGCATCCACCGCACCTTCAACTAGCCGCCCTCAAGAGGGACCGGCCCCATCTTTCTCGGCTGCGGCGGCGGGGACGCCGGCCGTGCTTTCGGCGCGGCTTCCTTGCGGCGGTACCGGCGCAGGAAGTCGGGCAGCCAGGGCCGCGCGGCGAGCAGCAGCGTGATCGGGCTGCGCTCGCTGGAGGGCAGCGCCGCGTCGTCGTTGCGCATGCCCGAGAACTCGGCCGCGGTCTTGCGCAGACGGGCGAGCAGGGCGCTCACCGAAGGCTTGGACAAGGCCCCGTTGGCGAGCACCATCAGCTCGTGGTCGCCGTCGAAGCTCGAGCGGAAGAAGTCGCCCACGCCCTGCGCCTTGAAGAAGCGCTGGATCGGCCCGTCCGGGATCCAGGCGAAGGCCTTGCTCACCACCAGGCGGATGCGGTTGTTCGGCATGAGCTCGATGAATTTCAGCCGGTCGAGGCGCGCGAGCAGGCGGGTGCATTCGGCCGCGTCGAG
The DNA here is from genome assembly GCA_045810245.1 of Burkholderiales bacterium. Taxonomy (GTDB): domain Bacteria; phylum Pseudomonadota; class Gammaproteobacteria; order Burkholderiales; family SG8-39; genus SCGC-AG-212-J23. The sequence goes on from JBJMWH010000500.1 coordinate 2,082, forward strand.
CTCGAAGAGGGCCACCATCTCGTCGAACGAATAGTGGTTGAGGCAGAGCAGCGCCGCCAGCATGAGCTTCTGATTTTCGACGAACTCCTTTTCCTGCTCGTAGGAAAGCTGCGAGATCACCGCATCGGGCGCGCCGAGCGAGCGCGCGAGATCCGAGAACTCGATGCCCGCCACCTCGCAGATCGCGTCGATCCGCGAAAGGGTGAATTCTTTCTGCGAGAACATGCGCTTGACGCTCGCCTCGCTCATCGCGAGGCGCTTCGCCACGGCCGCGTACGTGATGTTACGGGCGCGCAGCTCGCGCTTCAGGTTCTCGACCAGTGCTGCCGTTCTTGCCATTGCCGACCCCCCTCTGGATGCATTATCCAGAAAAAGTCGGCGTCGGCTTTAGCTCTTTGTCCAGTTTCGTCTAGGTCACCAGCGCGTACCAGAACTCGATCGGCTCGGACGAGCGCGCGCGGGGCTCGCCGATCGAAACCACGCCGTGCTCCGGAAGCGCCACTTTCTCGTTGTGGACGACGATCTCCCGGCCGTCCGCGATGGTGACGTAGGTGCCGTTACTACTGTGGTCGCGCAGGACGAAGTCGCCCCCGCAATGCTCGATCGTGCAGTGCTGGCGCGAGGCGGCGAGCCCCGCCAGCGCGATGTCGCAGTCGTCCTCGCGGCCGAGCACGATGGTTTGCTTTTCCCGCGAGCATACGGCGAGCTGGTCGCCGCAGGTCAGCCGGAGCACTGCCATGGCGGTCCACCCGGCAGGGCGCACGCCGATCTGGTGCCAGGATGCCACCTCGCAAAGATCGGGCTGCTCCGACACCTCACGCGGGGCGCGCACGCGCTTCGAGAAATGGCGAAACGCGGGATTGAGCTGCTCGGCGGTCCCGAGCGAGGTGATGGTCTGGCTTTCGTGCGCCTGCTCGACCAGGCGAAGGGCGAGCCTGACCGTGTCGTCGGCCACGGCGCCCCTCACCACGGGGCCGCTGTGAAAGGCGATGTGCACGGCGATCTTGATTCCATCCACTGGAGCGAGCGCGTCGATCTTCGCCTGCATCTTCGAGGCGGCGCTCGCCGCGGCGTCGGGGTTCGCGAATACCAGCATGAGCTTGCCGCCGATCGTCTTGACTACACGTCCACCGGTTGCTTCCGCAACGCTGACGACCGCCCTTGCCAAGGCTTTGCGGGACGCTTCGCTGCGCTTGGTGCCGCTGGAGGGCTCTGCAAACAAGACGGTCGCGGTCCTGTTGACTTGCATACCGTCGTTGTACCGCCCGGAACGCCAGGCAGAGTATGAAATAATCGTCGAGCAGGGTTCGTGCCAGTGCTTCGCTCGTGACCTAATCGAGGATGCTGCTCCGCGCTCGTGACCTAGTGCGCACCGCATGAAGATCGGCTTTGTCGGAATTGGGCAGATGGGACGAGAAATGTCAGTCCGGCTGATCGACGCCGGCCACGACCTCGTCCTCTGGAACCGCAGCCCCGCGGCTGCGCGCAAGCTCGGCGATCGCGCCCGGGTCGCAACCGAGCCGGCCGAGGCGATGGATGCGGAAGTGGTCATCACCATGCTCGCGGACGACACGGCGGTGGAGGCGGTGTGGCTCGCCCCGCGCATGAAGGCGAAGGGCGTGCACCTCAACATGGCCACCGTCAGCCTCAGGGTCGCGCGCGAGCTCGCCCGGCTGCAGGAGGACTACGTCTCGGCGCCGGTATTCGGGCGGCCGCAGGCCGCGGCGAAGGGAGAGCTCGACATCATCGCCGCCGGTCCGCCCACGGCCCTCGAGCGCTGCCGGCCGGTGTTCAAGCCGCTCTCGCGCCAGGTGTTCGTGGTCGGAACGAATCCCGAGCACGCCAACGCGGTGAAGATCGCGCGCAACTTCCTGCTCGCCACGGTGATCGAGAGCCTGGGCGAGGCCATGGCTCTGGTCCGCGGCTCAGGCGTCAGCGCCGACGAATTCCTGAACATCCTGACGAGCACGTCGCTCGCCGCGCCGGCGTACCGGAACTACGGCAAGCTGATGGTCGAGCGCGCCTACGATCCGGCGCAGTTCTCGATGGAGCTCGGACTGAAGGACGTGGAGCTAGCGCTCGCCACCGCGCGCGAAAAGGGGCTTTCGCTCCCGAGCGGCGAATTGATCCGCGAGCACCTTGTGCAGGCCATCGGGCGCGGGCACCGCCACAAGGACTGGGCTGGGCTCGCCGAGCTCGGCGGCGCTACAGAATCCGGTTGAACCAGAGGAGCGACAGGCCGGCGGAGACCAGCATCGTGAAGGCCGCGACGGCGGCGAAGAGCGCCGTGACCTCGGTCTCCTTGCGCTCGAGCACGAACTTCGAGTTGAGCGACTGGTAGATCTTCTTGAGGTCCACCGCGGTCCCGGCGTAGAAGTATTCGCCGCCGGTGAGGTTCGAGATCTGCTTCAGCGTCTCCTCGTCGAGGCGCACCCGCATCGACCACCCCTCGCCGACCAGGATCTCGCCGTTCGGCGTGCCCACGCCGACGGTGTACACGCGGATGCCGCGCTCGGAGGCCATCCGGGCGGCCTCGATCGGATCGGGCCCGGTGGTGGCCTGCCCGTCGGTGAGCAGGATGATCGCGGCCGACTTGTACGAGCCGGGCGGCACCGGCTTGGGCG